>DATENM010000108.1 GCA_035275065.1 Blastocatellia bacterium | reverse complement strand
ATAATTCTCTCGGTCCAATCCACAAATTCATCATGCCTGTTTTCGGCCTTGGTAGATCATTGATAAAGTCTTCAGTCATGGACAAATTATACTTCATTCTTCTCACTCAAGTTGAGCGGGTGAATGCAGCCGCCTAACGCCCGCGTTCAGCGGGGCCGTGAACGGCAATCAAAGAACGTATGAGAACTGCGCGGCACGGCCTCCGCTGCAACGCCTTGTTAGACTGCCAATAAATACTTTGCAAGTGCGCTGATGCGTGCCAGCGTTTCTGCTCGCATACAACCACTCAGGTCGAATCCAGCCGGCCCTTCACGCCGGATATACGCTCCCTGTATTGAACGCCGAACCTCACCTGTTTGGTTTGCCGAGTGCCCATGCCATATTGACCCATTGTAAATTATCATCGAGCCTGCTGCGCCACACGCCTGGACTTGCTCTACATCGTTGACACCCCCCGGGTTCATCAACTCACCTGAGATAGTCGCCCAGCGGTGTGAACCCGGCACGAATCGAGTCGCCCCGTTATCGTGTCGAAACTCATCCACCATGTAGATGAATCCGACCATCGGCCATCCATCGGCCTCCGGCTTGAAATCCACATGAAGTCGTTGCGCTGCAGCGTGTGGCCGCACCGTCCTTGCAAGCATTGTGCTGAGCTTGAACGGCTGCTTGATGACGCGACAGCACGCCTCAAGAACAGGGCGATGGAGGTATAGCCCATCGAATATGGGGCCGCGATTGACGAAGTCATGGACTCGGGTTGTCGTACTGCCAACCGATACCTCCTCGGCAGCCGCGCAGGTCACAGCGAAATTGTAAGCCCTAGCCAGTGGGGCCAAGCCGTCGGCTGGCAGCGGCCCAGGAACGACGACGAAGCCCGCATGGTGCAGGGCTTGGAGAGCACTCGGCGATAACTCGCAGATTGCAGCGATGAGGCTAAACCATTCGTCCACAGGCGTAAGTCTTCGGGCAGTCTAACGTCACGCATCACCGGGCGCGGCGTGTCGCACTTGACCAATGACGAGAAACGCGCTCGCCGCGCTCCGGTGCATGCGCTTGTTGGGCGTCGCCTGTAACCTCAACCCCCTCAAAACCGTCGGCCTCCCGCCCTCGT
>DATENM010000107.1 GCA_035275065.1 Blastocatellia bacterium | reverse complement strand
ACGTGGTGGTGGTGAACGAAGTGGTGCAGTACTTTCCGAGTCTGGAGTATCTGCTGAAGGTGCTGGAAGGGATAAAGGGAGTGCTGGCCAGAGGGGGGAGTATCTACTTGGGAGACCTCCGCAGTCTCGACTTGCTGGAGGTGTTTCACAGCTCGGTCGAGTTGAGCCGCGCCAGTGGCGAGAGCGGTGTCGAAGAGGTGCGCGGACGAATCCGGCGCAAGCTGCGAGCTGAAAAAGAGCTAGTCGTATCGCCGCAGCTCTTTGAGGCGATGGCGGCAAGGGAGGGGTGGATCAGCGAGGCGGCCATCGAGTTGAAAGGAGGCGAATACGGAAACGAGCTGACGAAGTACCGCTACGATGTGGTGCTGCGCACAGGGAGGAGAAGGCGAAAGCCAGAGGCCGAGGCGAAGGCGGAATGGGAGGCCGGTGGATGGAGCCTGGAGCGGTTGCGGCGCGAGTTGAGTGAAGGCGTCGAAGAGCTAAGGCTGAGTGGGGTGCCGAACGCGAGGGTGGCGAGGGATGTGGCTGCACAGGAGTGGCTGACAGCGGCGGCCGCTAGCAGGCGAGTCAGCGAAGTGGAGGCGGCAGTGGCGGCGAGCGAGGAAGGCGGAAAGGGAATCGAAGCGGAAGCGGTGCGGCTGATGGGGCGGCAGTTGGGTTATGAAGTGAGCGTGAGCTGGCCGAGCCGGGGGAAAGCCGGGAGCTATGAGGTGAGGCTGCGAAAGGCCAGAGCGGAGTGGGCAGAGGAAGTGACAGAAGCAGAAGAGGGAGAAGGTGGGGGCGTGAGTTTGAGCGGGCAGGCGGCGAGGTGGAGAGGGTTTGCGAATCGGCCACTGGCGGAGTGGGCGAATGCAAGCATGGCAGGAAGGTTGCGGGAGTACTTGCAGGAGCGGCTGCCGGCTTACATGGTGCCTGGGGCATATATCGAGATGGAGGGGCTGCCGCTGACGGCGAATGGGAAGGTGGATCGCAAGGCGCTGCCTGAGCCAGAGGCGGAGGCCTACGCGAAGGGCGAGTATGAGGAGCCGCAAGGGGAGATCGAACAGCGGCTGGCGGCGATCTGGAGCGAGGTGTTGAAGGTGGAGCGGGTGGGTCGCCGCGACAACTTCTTCGAGATGGGGGGGCATTCGCTGTTGGTGGTGCGGGTGATCGCACGGCTGCGGCAGGGGCTGAATGTGGAAGTGAGCATCAGCGAGGTCTTCGAGCATCCGGTGCTTGCCGATCTGGCCATGGCAGTGGAGCGAGCCACCCCGACGACGTTGCCGGCCATCACGCCAGCCGCGCGCGATGAGTATCTGCCGCTGTCGTTCGCGCAGCAGCGGCTGTGGTTCCTGGCGCAGATGGGCGTCAGCCAGGCCTATCACATTTTCTACGGACTGCGGCTGAAGGGAGAGCTTGATCGAGAGGCATTGAGGCGGGCGCTGGACGGTGTCGTGACACGCCACGAGACATTGCGCACCACCTTTGTGAACATCGATGGCGAGCCGGCCCAGCAGATCACACCAGCACTAGCGAGTCGCTTCCATCTCCAGGAGCACGACCTGCGCGAAGGGGTGAATGCGGATCGAGAGATGGAGCGATTGATACGTGAAGAGGCGGCGACGCGCTTCGACCTGGAGCAGGGGCCGCTGATCCGTGGCCGGTTGATCCGCACGGCGGATGCCGAGCACGCGCTGTTGATCACCATGCATCACATCGTCAGTGACGGCTGGTCGATGGACATCTTCATCAAGGAGGTCAGTGTCCTTTATAGGGCCTTCGCGCGCGGCGAGGTCGAGTCGCTTCCGGCGCTTGAGGTGCAATATGCTGATTATGCCGTGTGGCAACGACAGTGGCTGCAAGGGGAGGTACTGCGACAGCAGACCGAATACTGGCAGCAGGCGCTTGCCAGAGCGCCTGGGCTGCTGGAGTTGCCGACCGATCACGCGCGACCCGCCGAGCAGAAGTACGAGGGCGGGCGTGTGCCGGTGGCACTGAGCGCGGAACTCAGCCGCGGGCTGAAGCGGCTGAGTCAGCAGCAGGGAACGACCTTGTTCATGACGCTGCTGGCCGGCTTAGGAGCGCTGCTGTCGAGGCTATCGGGACAGCACGATGTGGTGATCGGCACGCCGGTGGCGAACCGCGGGCGAGTGGAGATCGAAGGGCTGATTGGCTTCTTCATCAATACCCTGGCGTTGCGGCTGGAGGTGAGCGGGGCGGGCAGTGTCAGAGAGATGATGCAGCAGGTGAAGGAGCGAACGTTAGCAGCACAGCAGCATCAGGAGCTGCCGTTCGAGCAGGTGGTGGAGGTGGTGCGGCCTGAGCGAAATCTGTCGCACACGCCGGTGTTCCAGGTGCTCTTTGATTGGCAACAGAATGTCGGCGGAGGGAGGCTGTCGCTACCGGGCATTGAGCTGGAGCCGCTGGATGTAGAAGCACCTGTGTTCACAAAATTCGACTTAAAGCTAACGTTGTTGGAAATAGATGAGCAGATCGCGGGTGAGATGGAATATGCGGCATCGCTGTTTGAGCGGGAGACGGTGGAGCGCTATGTCAGATACTTTTGCGCGCTCCTTGAAAGTATGGTCAGCGACAGCACAGAGGCGATAGATCGGTTGTCGATGCTGCCAGAAGGAGAGCGGCGGCAGGTTGTTGAGGAGTGGAACGCGACGGCGGCCGATTACCCGAAAGACCAATGTGTGCACGAGCTGTTCGAGCAGCAAGTCGAGCAGACCCCAGAGGCCATGGCGGTCGTCTGCGGCGAGGCGCGGCTGACTTATGGCGAACTCAACCGCCGAGCCAACCAGCTGGCGCACTATCTGCGTCAGCTCGGCGTCGGCCCCGATGCCCGCGTCGCCATCTGCGCCGAGCGCGGCGTCGAGATGATGATGGCGGTGCTGGCGGTCTTCAAAGCCGGCGGCGCCTACGTGCCGCTCGATCCGGCTTACCCGCCGCAGCGCCTGCGCTACATGCTTGAGGATAGCGCGCCGGCCGTGCTGCTGACACAGGCGCGCTGGCGAGGCCTGTTCCCCGCGCTTGATGAAGACCTGCCGGTGGCCTACTTCGACGAGCCCGCGCCTGAGTGGCGGCAGCAGCCCTCGTCAAACCCGGCGGGCGGCGGGGTAGCCCCGGAGAATCTCGCCTACGTCATCTACACCTCAGGGTCGACGGGCCAGCCCAAAGGCGTGATGGTCGAGCAGCGCGGCATGATCAATCACCTCTATGCCAAGCTCGGCGACCTGCGGCTGACGGCGCAGGACGTGGTGGCGCAGACCGCCTCGCCGTGCTTCGACATCTCGGTGTGGCAGATGTGGGCGGCGCTGCTGGCCGGCGGACAGGTGCTGCTGGTCGAGGAGCGCCAGGCGCACGACCCGGCGGCGCTGTGGCAGGGGTTGCGGGAGGCCGGGGTGACGGTGTGGGAGACGGTGCCGTCGCTGCTGGAGGCGATGCTGGGGGAGGTCGGCGACAGGCAGGCCGGTGTGGCGAGTCTGCGCTGGGTGCTGGTGACGGGCGAAGCCTGCGCGGTGGGGCTGTGGCGGCGCTTTCAGGCGGCAGCGCCAGGGGTTGGGTTGATGAATGCCTACGGGCCGACCGAGTGCTCGGATGATGTGACGCACTATGCGAGCCGGGGGGCGGGGCTGGGCGAGGCGGCGCGAGGGGTGCCGATTGGGCGGCCACTGATCAACACGCGAGCCTATGTGGTGGATGCGGCCGGCGAGGCGGTGCCGGTGGGGGTGAGCGGCGAGCTG
>DATENM010000106.1 GCA_035275065.1 Blastocatellia bacterium | reverse complement strand
ATCGGGGATGGCGGAGAATACTTCTATCAAAACAAGACTCGATCTTGTCATGTCTCACCTCGTCAATAGATTTGCCAATCTTCAACGAGGTGAGACTTTATCGTATTTCGTCTTACTTCTCACGAGAACTGAATGACCGTGTAGTAGTAGGCATATCCCCAAGCCTATTTTGGCCAGAACCCTAGACGATTGACCATAGGTATATGTAGTATGAGTGCCATAATCTTGGGTGGTATGGAGGAGGCTTGATTCTATAGTTCCCTCTGTCTTTGCCCCGATTACATAAATACACCATAAAACTCCGAAAAACAGTAATACAAGGGGTAAGATACTTCCAGGCAAACCCCAAAGGGAAACATCCTTCATTAAATGGATAAAGGATGCCGCCCCCGTAAGGATGATTATCAGAGTGCGCCAAATATCAGGGATCCTAAGACCATATTTTTTTGTCTTTGCCGAACGATCTAAGAGATCATTAACAAATCTACGTAGACCAAGCCATACTCTTTTCATCATATACTTTCACTAAATTTAAACAGTATGAGGCCATCTAACGCCCGCGTTCAGCGGGGCCGCGCACGGTCTCACCAGCATCCATACGAACTGTGCTTCGCGGCCTCCGCTGCAACGCCTTGTTAGATGCTCTTTACGCAAGCCACAATCTGTCAGTATGTAGTTTTCAAAGGAAGTAGAGATTATCTTTCATCTCTTCAGCAGACTTTGTGTTTATCAGATTTGATAGCCGCTTGATCTGTTCACCGACAGAGTACCTTTGCCGGTAGACCGCAATTATTCCCGCATGGTTCTTTCGCTGCGCAAGATATTCGCGATGAAGCTGGCAGAAATGCCCGACATTGAATGTATAGATCGCTCGCCCTTGCTGCGTTGCCTACTCCAATTGGTCTATGTCGTCTTTCTCTGACATCCCTTCTTCGAGTACTGTCGTTACATCAACTCCGCGGGCTCGAAGCCCAGACACAACTGCCCGTGCCATTGCGTCTTCATCTACATACAAACGAATTTGCATTGAGCTTTATCCTGCTTCAGTGAATTCTCCCTCAAGCCTTAGAGCTTCTTCCCTCTCAGCTTGCAAGTCGGCTTCTATCTCCTCTTTGTTTGCGTGGAAATAAGCTAGTGCGGTGTACACTTGCGCGAAAGACAGGTTAGCGTATTGGTCTACAATTTCTTCGGGAGTATATCCCTGTTTGTACAAGCTCACGATTTGGTTTACGGTGATGCGAGTGCCCTCAATGCGTAAGCGCCCACCGCAGACATTTGCCGAACTGACCAAGAGGGTTTCAATAGCCGTGCTCATATTCCCCACTCCATCATAGCAGTTATTGCAGATTGGTATTTTACGCCTTTATGGCCGCCAATGCGAACAGGGTGCAAGGAATAGCGCAAGCATCTAACGCCGGACATTACCGGGCCGCCGAGCGGCCTCACAAGCAGTCACCTGAATCGCGCGGCGGCGGCTCCGGTGCATGTCATTGTTAGGCGTAGCTCATGGGGCTGTATTCTTTGGTTTGTACTGTATACCCGGCAATCTGTCGAAGTCTGAATCCTGCGTCCACAACGTGGCGTTATGAGCTTGGGCCGTCGCTAAGATTATGCTATCCGCTAGCGGCAGCTTGAGATCATTACTGAGCTTGGCCGCTTGCAACGCGACCGACACCTCTAGGTTTACTACCCGCCCCTGCTGCATTAACGCGACCGCCTGGAGCGCATCACTCTCGCCGCGTTGCTGCAACACACGCTTGAATACCTCGAAAATGCTGATCGTCGGGACGATGAGATTGCTGACGTCCTCAATCGCAGAAGCAAAGAAATCGGCATTCGGGCCATCGGCGAAGTATTCTAACCACGCAGAAGAATCGACAACATTCATACCCGGTCATTTTCCCGCTCTACGGTCGTATCAATACCTTCAAGGAATCCCCGCATCTGGCTCAGAGGTTTAACGGGGATGAACTCGATCCTGTCGTCATAAAGTAGGACTTGTATCTGTTGGCCGGGTTGAATACCTAGTGACTCGCGCACTTCGCGGGGGATCTCAACCTGAAAGTCCGATGAAACAGTCACAGTTTCCATAATCCCTGCCTGCTCTTTAAATCAATTCCAATTTACGCTTATTAGTGATTGTGAGCAAGTGGTGTCGCTGCGCCTAACGTCACGCATCACCGGGCGCGGCGTGACGAATCGGACCAATGACAAGAAAGGCGCTCGCCGCGCTCCGGTGCATGCGCTTGTTGGGCGTCGCCCTCTACCCGTTTCATTCCGCTACCGTCGGGCCTTTCGCCATCGGCCATTCCAAACAGCGCCGCTGCACGCCCTTTGTTGCCTCTGCTCCTGTTCGTCTCGTGACTTGTGCGCTTGCTCACCTCGCCTGCCGCTGGCGCCCTGGCCATTGTCGTTGTCGCCACCTCTCGCTTTGCACCGCAGCAAG
>DATENM010000105.1 GCA_035275065.1 Blastocatellia bacterium | reverse complement strand
GGAAGATGGGAGCTAACGTGCATAGCCTTAGGCGACTATTATGACTGTCACGAACTTTCTGAAGAAGTATTACTATCAAGCCACGCCCTCAATTCTTCTGTCAGAGCATCCTGTTTCCGCATCGCCTCGATGATCTCTTCGGTCTTCGGCCCGTTAAGTTCGACGAACGAATCAATCAAGCTTCTAAAATTATCAAGCGTGATCTCGTCAGAAATACCATCTCCCCGCAGCTCGCTGTCCGGGGCTTGATCGGCGTATTGCCCTCTGAGCACGCGCAGTACTTCTCCGGGCGTTCCGGCGTAGAGTACGCAAGTCTCCTGGTCAACCAACAGCCAGTGTGTCGCTTCCTCGTCCGAGCTTCCCAGGTTGTAGCCTTCGAGGTGCGGCGCAATTGAGTTGTGGCGGGTGAATAGCAGCCAGGAGTGCCAATGCCCATCAGCGCTGAGTCGTCCGTCCGAATAGATCACTACATCACCGTAAGGCGTCCAGTAGAATGCCACATAGCGCGCACATCCCGGATAGCCGATTGCCTGGGCGAGCATCGGCGGGGCTGATACTACTAACCTTCCCATCTGTAGGTCTTCTATATTCATAAAGCTCCTTGTGTATCAGTGCTCGTGTCTTCCGCGCCGAACATCTTCTTCCAGCATTTCGGGCAGGTGCCGCTGATGAGCAGCTCACGCATCGGCGGTGAAAGATACGGGAAGATGTTTTGTATGAACTCGGTCCTATTTGAGAGGCGATCATAGTCTGCCAGCTCTACCTTCAGGCCGTAGAACTGTCTGCACCCTATGCATTCAACGTAGAACACAACCGTAGTGGCTTCCTCGTCCACGCTGTCAATAACCGGCGCGATCACTATCGCCTGATAGCTTTCGTATCGCGGCAGCTCGCCCGAACTGATTAATCCGGCCAGTCCGCACAGCAAAACGGATGGCTCTCGGTCGCCGCCCGCGTCCGTCCGGCATTCGACAGTTGTGCCCGCTTCCTGGTGGTGGATAAAGCTGTTCAGGATTGCATCCACTCCCCCAGGCCCCGGCTGGTGCACGCTCGCGTACCATCTGGTTTGTCCCTGCTCGCGCAAGTGCCGCCACGCCTGCCAGAGAATACCCCTGTGATCGGTGTGGAAATAGAATTCATACTCGCCGTTGGTTCCGTGACTGAAAATAATTCCGCTCACTGTGATCTCTTCATTGTCCATTGTGAGAACCACCTTTCTCGTCGCTCGACGGTACAGGTGGCGGCGCGCTCCTCTTGAGTCGCCGCCACTCATATTGACTTTCTGTAGCTACTCACGCCCTCCGCTTAAACCCTCGCCTTGTTCTTCTACTTGCTACTTTTAGCTTTGGAGGCAAATTTGGCGTGTGCTTTCTTCCCGGCTACTTCTACCTTTCCCTTTTGAGGGGCTGCTCATAGACGACTGGTTTTCTAGTCACTTCGCCCTTCGTTACGGCGTCGAGATAAGCCTCGTGAGCGGCCTTGTATTTCTTTGCGCACAGCTCGACGCGCACCTGGGCGTCGATGAGCGTGTGGTTTACTTTGCGATCCTTGCTCAACTGTACGATGGGCTTTTGATCTACTTGATTGTGCTTGTACTGGTTGGCTCCGTAGTGGGCGAATGAGCACAGCATCATAAACTGTGCCAGTTGACTGTCATCGAGTTTGGCGATCTCGCGCAGCACTGCTGGCTGGTCATACCGGAGCTTGCTTGCCAGATCATCACTCCACCCGAACACTTCACAGATCGTGCGCTGGTCGTCGGAAGCAATGCGGCGGAAGAATTCTTTGGCGACTTCATTTAAGTGCCCCCGCTCAAGCGGCCACTTGTAAGTTTGAAGCGCCTCTTTCATCACTCGCTTGCGGACGATCTCGTCAACCTTAATGTCAAAGATTTCCTGCTTCCGCTTGTTCCGTTTTTCCGGCGAGTCGCCATTGCGCGAGTTGCTGCTTGTGCTGCTCGTCGAAGATGAGTAAGACGCGCCGACCCTGCCCATGTGGTCTTTGCAAGATTTCGCCCTGCATATCCAAATGACTCGACCCACTTCATCGCCTTCCGCGTAAACTGCCTGTTCCGCGAACTCACAACGGTCGGCTTTCTTCTCGATCTGCTGATAGTCGGACTTTCCGAGTGAGTCCTTTGCGCGGTTCGGGCTGTAGTACGGCGAAATGTAGGCGGCTGGCTTACCGCTTTTCGACTCTATCTCAGACATTCTGACCTGGACTAATGTTTGAATCTTTGCCTGGAAGCACATCGGATTCAGACACGTATCCGTGTTCTTAATGTCTGCAAAGAGGGTCTTGTTAAACCCTGAACGCTGCGGGCATTCGACACAGGTGAGACCGTCTTCTCTGAGTCTCGCGTCATCTAACTTGAAGGGAGCTTTTGTCAGGTTGAGGTGAATGTTTTGCTCAATCCAAGCCTGCAAGAATTTGACATGCCGGGCGGGTTTCTCCTTGTCGGATTGGTGTATGTACGTCTGTTCTTTCTGACTCCATACGCTCTTTCTCTCATAGCAGGCGGCCAGCGCGAAAGGCTGAAGCTCTGACGACAGGCGGCAGATTTCCAGTGCGTGGGCGAGGGTAATTAAGTCGTTGCGGAAGTCTTCCCGCGCTTCTTCGATAAGGTCAGTGAGCGCGAGCCTTCGCGCCACATATCGCGGGTCTTTTGCCAGACGTTGCGCGATGTCTGGGATTTCAAGCTTGGAAACATTCTTCAACCGCAAGAAGCCATCGGCTTCATCAAGCGGGTGAACATCTTCGCGTTGCAAGTTCTCTATAAGTTGGGCGTCAAGAGCCTCCTCGTCACTAAGATTCTTGACGCTCGCGGGAATCTCTTTGAGGCCAGCCTGATTTGCCGCTTTGAACCGCCGCTCTCCCGCGACGATCTGGAATCTCGCGCCGACCGGACGCACGAGAATAGGCTGTATGATGCCTTTCTCCTTAACACTCCGTGTCAGTTCAGCAAGGCTTTCCTTTTTGAAGGTTGTTCTCGTGTTCTTAGGCGGCGGGTCTATGAGGGTGATGGCGATCATTCTGAAGTCGCCCGCGCCGTTGTTTCCGCTGCCTGATGATTTCAAGTTAGCTTGTTTGTGCATAGCTTTTCTCCGTGTAGTGAAAGGTTGATGTGAAGGCTCGCGCGAGGACCGGTATCAGCGCACGCATCAAGACCACTTCATTACTCGCGGCTAGTTTTCAGAAGTTGAGACCATCACGGCGGTGCTTTGGCCTGCCTCTGATTCGTTGGCATCCGCCAGAGCGCGGCTCGCCGCTTCAAGGTTGCGGTTTGCGGCGTTGCAGTTCCGCGCAATCAGGTCGAGGTCTGAAAAGCTCACATCGCCAAGATGGTCGAAACTCTCTGCAATTCGCGCGGCGATGCGTGTCTGTTCGCGCGCGAATTCGATCAAATCTAAGGCGGGTTGCAATGTGGTTGTCGCGGGCGAGGATGTGGTGGTAGATTGTTGTTCGAGCATCTTACTTCCTTCCTTTCGACGGTTGGGGTGGATGTTTAAGGGCTTGGCGAGCGTTGGCGCGCTTTCCAGGCCCGTTCAATTTAATGCGCCGTTTCGTTATACCTCCTGCTCAATCGTTAATTCGGTTCATTCCAATCGACTGTCTACTTCTCTCATTCGTCTAAATATAATCTATAAGGTGTGTATTTGTCAAGAAGGTTTCAATATTTATGATAGTGTCATAGAGTGTTAATGGTTGGCTATAGCACAAAGCTACACTCTTTTATGTGCCCCACTTTTTGCTTGACTCTAGACCTAAGTCAAGGGTGTAGACTTGATTTGTGGCTGAGTCTCAATTACAGATAGGTCAAGTCGCGGCCCTCGCTGGTGTCAGCGTTGATACAGTGCGCTACTATGAGCGACAACGACTCCTAGAGCGTGCGCCCAGGTCAAGCGGCGGCTTTCGTCTCTTTACTGCTGAAACGGTCGAGCACATCCGGTTCATAAAACAAGCGCAGGATATTGGCCTGTCCCTCGTTGAGATTAAAGAACTCCTCATAACTACCGGCGGCGCAACGCAGTGTCAGCGCGTCCACGATCTCTTAAAAGAAAAGCTCTCCGAACTAGATGAGCGGATGCGAGCAATGCGTGAATTTCGCCGTACTTTAACTCGCCACCTCGTAGCCTGTGAGACTGAGTTACACGAACGCGGCGCAGCCGCCTCGTGCCCGGTGATTGTCAAAATTGCCGACAGCAAACGAAAGGCAAAGAAGTGAAAAAAGCACCGCTACTATTTGGTTGCATCCTACTGACTGTCTTTACAGCGCTGCCTCATTATACTGGGGCATCCCCCACCGTTGACCCATCGCCACAAGCAAGCAAGGCTACCGGCGCGGTGCGCAAAGGCTCCCTCGTTGATCTTAAAAGCGTTGAGCCGCTGAAAGAGGCATTCCAGCGCGACAGCGGCAAGATACGGCTGGTTGCCCTGGTTTCCCCTACCTGACCGATGTGCCGTTGGGGGTTCTCCAATATGGTCAAGACGCTCAAAGATATTCCCGATGATCGCGTGAGAGCCTACATCGTGTGGCTGCCGATTTTCGGGGGCGACTTCAAAGGCGCATCACAGGAACGCTCCAAGAGCTTCTCTGATGAGCGAGTGAATTATTTCCTAGACCCTGATTCATTAACCGGCGAACTGTGGAAACCTGTCCTCAAGCTCAACGATGACATTGCGTGGGATGTGTACTTGCTATACGGCCCGGACGCCAAGTGGGATAAAGAGCCGCCACAGCCCAATTTCTGGATGCATCAACTCAGCGGAGTAACCCAAGCACCGCGCTTAAACCAAATGGCATTCGAAGCGAAATTAAAAGAGATGCTACCGACTGCCAAAGAACAAAACACAACTAAGCCCAACAGCAATACCCAGACGAAAACCAAAGCCAAGAAAATGAGAATTGAATTTCTGTACTTCAAGAGTTGCCCGTCACATAAACAAGCCCTAGACAATTTGAAAGCGGCGCTGCGCGAATCGCACACAAACGCCGATCTAGTGCTTATCAATGTTGATTCAGAACAGAAGGCTCAAAAGGTTGGCTTTCAAGGTTCTCCCTCAATCAGGATCAACGGCAAAGATTTGGAAGGGCGAAACGAAGGCTCGAACTATAGCTGTCGGCTCTACCGCATCAACGGCAAGCCGACGACTGTTCCAAGCAAAGAGTTCATAATGGAAAAACTAGCGGCAGACAACTAATACCAACTTGCACTTTGAAATGAGATGACGGTTTGTCAAAAACCGCAGAAAAATCGAATCTGCTGGCAGACTTCTCCATCTCACTCCGATCTGCAAGTTGGTATAAGCTGCCGCCTGCGCCCTGCGATGAGATATGGTTAAGAGGCTACACCAGATTTGTACCTACCTGCTGATTGCCTTAGGCGTTGTTCATATTAATTTCTTTAAGCTGCTTGTGAAGCCGCCCCCTGTACCTCGTTAGGGGGCGGCTCGCTGTCTGTGAAATCGAAAGCTAACTGCGCTTGGAATTGATAACCTGTCGGCTTTCTCTTTGATGCCTGGCTCGCTGGCTCGTTAGAGAATAGTGGCTCTGAGAACAGCGGTTGCTGCGCTCGCACCTTCCGGCTGTCCGGCTCTGTTTTGGTTTCCCCCTCCTGTAAGAAATAGGTCTGAACGCTCGAAACTTCTATGCTTGGCGCGTCCGTTTCTCTTATCTCGCTCCCTTGCTCGCTTACTTCATCAATCTCACCTGCCGGAATAAACCACTGTTCAAGGTCAATGATTCTGGCTGGGCCTGCTTCCGGTAGACTTTGAATCTCTCCACCATCCTGGGCTTCCTCTGTTGCTTCTTCCGTTACGATCACCGGATAGGCTTGGAGCAACGCGGCTAGAATCTCTATCCCTTTGCTCTCGTCGGCGGGAATAAAAAAGCGTTGCTTCCAATTGATCTGCTCGTTTATCAAGCCAAGCGCTCTGAGGCTCGCAAACTTGTACGGGTCGGTGACGTGAAGCTCGACGGCTGCCTCGCCGTGTAGGTCTCCCTGTTTCAGCCTGAGATTTGACGCAAGGGTGATTTCTTCCCCTTCGCGCAAGACGGCGTTGTAAATCTGCGCGGGGTCTTGCAACCGCCTGGCGATTCCGAGTGAGCGCAACACTGTCCAGACTCGATCTGTCGGAATGTGAATGCCGACGATGCGCTGGCCTTCGTTGGTGCTGACTCTGACGACTCGCAAGCGGGTTTCCCGGTCGGTCTTTAGCCTCTGCCATAGCGGGATGATCGCGCCGCCCAGAATGTGAGTCTCTAAGGTTTCAATGGGCGGGATGGCCGCATATTTCATCATCCACCAATCGCGCGCCCGGTCGGGTGTGACCGCCTGATACTTTGTCGATAGCTCGGCTTCGTTAATGTAGTTGGTGCGCGGCGCTTCCGGCCTCCACACGGCAAAGGTGCGGAAGCTCTCACCTGTGCCTGGGTCGGTGTGGCGTCCCGATTCGATGACAAGGATGAAGTGGCCCTTCTTCCGGTGCTGTAAGAATGCCCCGCCTTTGCGCTCGCGTACCCGGTCGGCTTCCTCGAAGCTCACGGCCTGGCTCGGCTGGTCAACTTCTAACGTATAGTGGGTGGTCTGCGCGCCGGTTATTTCATCCGTGTAGACGACGCGCGGGGCCTTCGCCAATCTGATGGCAAGGGCTTTAATGTCGGTGACTCCCTCATCAAACGTGCCATTGACTTTGGCGTAGCGTACCGTCTGATCGAACAAATCAGCGAAGTAATCAAAAAGTGCGTTCTGTTCATCGACACACAAGGCAAGCACTCGATTAAGGAAGCGGGGCACATTGTACTCATCTTCCTTTCTGATTTCCTCGCCGCCGTCCTTGTTCTTGACGAGCAGGCCAATGTCGCGCAACGTTTGGCGCGGGTTGTCGAGTCTGGGCACGCTCTCGCCCACCATGATGCGCCGTAGTAGCAGGCTCAAGGCGGCTCTGCCTTCCTGGGTTTCAAAGTTATACTTGGCAAGGTCGCCGTTGTCGGCGGCTCCCCGGTCGCCTTTGGTCAACGCTCCGAGACTGCCAAGCCTGCGCGCGATGGTGGAGGAAAAACGTTTCTCGCCGCCTAGCTCGGTTGACAGCAAAACATATTCTGGCGGTACTGCTTGGTCGCTGCGGTGCGTGCGTCCGAAGGTCTGCATCTGTTTATCGGCTGACCATCCGAGTTCAAGTGTGATGTGGACGCGGCGCTGTTTATTTGCGGTGCGGTTGGAAGCATGCAGAGATATTCCGGTGCTGGCCGCATCGCTGATGATCGCTGCGTGTTTCCTTCCCTGTTGAAACTGCTCCATTTCATGAACGTTGGTTCTGTCCATTGCTACGCCTTCGGGCGCTCGCTTCTTGTACTCGACTCGTCCGGTGCGCGGGTCACGAATGAGGCGGCGCGTCCGGCCTGTGAGTTCCGCTACGCTATGCTCTCCCAAATGATTAACAAGCTGGTCAAGTGGGTTCTCTGGAAGTTCTAAGGCTGACAAGCCATCAATCAAATTCTGCCTCATCTGTAGGGCTTGCTTGCTCTGTACGATGTTCCCCTGTCCGTCTTTGACCGGCACTTGAATAGTTTTGCCGGTGGCCGGGTCGGTCACGTCCTGGTAAAGCGTTGTCGGGAATCCGCGCTCAACCATCGCGGCTATCACTTCTCGCGGCGAGAAGTCCAAATCTTCAAGCATCCCGCCTGCTGCCGTCGCCCGCGCCACCTGCTCGCGTGTCCTCGCCTCGCCTGTGCCGACTAATGAAATGACAACTGACTTGCCTTCGCTCAAAGCGGCTTCGGTTTCGGCTATCACGCTCGGCACTTTGAAGGCGCAGATCACTTGGCGGAAGAAGCGTTGATGATCGCCCCAAAACTTATTTAGAGCGACGGCGCGGGCGCGCGTTCCGCCGCCTGTAACTGCAAGCGCCGCGTCAATGTCTTTCAAGACCACCTGCCACGCCTTAGCCGCATGGTCATACATTGCGCGCTGCTGCGGGGTCAGCCGGTGGATGCGCTCGCGGTACTCAACCGCTTTACCTGAGTTGGGACAAACGCCGAAAGAGATAGAGCCAGAAAGATACATACCGAGTGCTTTCATATCGCGGCTGACCATTTCCATTGCGCCGACGCCGCCCTGCTCGATCTCCTGCATAAACTCCTGGAAGCCGCCCGGAAAGCTCGTCCCCTTGCCCCAAAGTCCAAGCCTGGTCATATAGGCCATATTGCGCACGTCGGTTGCTCCGGTGGCGCTGGAATAAACGACGCGATAATCAGGGTTGCTCTCTGGGTTTTGTAGATCGACCACAGCCTGGCCGGTCAGCGTCGGCTCTCCACGCCCGCCCGCTAGTGCGTTCTTCGCCTTGTGTGACTCGTCAAGGATGACAACCGCCTCGCTGCCGAGCCAGCGCATGATTTGGTCTAATCGCTTGGCTCCATTCTTGGCTGCGGAGATGAGAGAAGAATAAGAGCTAAAGACAACCCCGCGCGGCAAGGCGATCTCTCCGGCTGCTGAAAAATCGTTGATGCGTGCGAGTGGGATACGCCGGAGTCCCAAGTCTTTAAGGTCGCGCCGGGTTGATTCCAGCAAGTCGTTATTGACTGAGAGCCACAACGCGCGCTGTCGTCCCTGATTCCAATTGTCCGCAATGATGCCAGCAAGAATTCGGCCTTTGCCTACGCCTGTGCCATCCCCGACAAAGAAGCCGGCGCGCGAGCCATCAGCTAATCGCTGCTCGTGTCGCTGCCCGGCATAGATGACTCGCTCAAGCTGAATGTCTGACAGTAAGCCTCTGGTGATGATCTCTGGCGCGAGGTGCGGCCTGTAGGTTATATCCGGCGGTAGCACGGCGGCCATTGACGCCGATTCGACGATCTGCGCGGGGTGCGGTTTTCCTCCCCTGAGCTTGGCGCAGGCGTAGGGGACAAACAAAGCGTTTTCTTCTGCCTCTGCATCGTCGGCCTCTGTTTCGGTTGCGGCGGTGCGTGCTGCCAAGTCTTCTAATGCTGCCCAGGCATCCTCTAGCGATTCGGCGGCTCCCCAACGGATATGGTTTAGCTGTTCCTGCCAGTTATCGCCCGGCGTCGCTCCGGTCTTATCAATGACCAGAATTTGATTGTCAAAGGTCGTGCCGTATTTCCCATATTCTTTGCCGTTCAAATGGAAGTTGGCGCGCACGTTATAAAGGCGCGCGATGCGCTGCCACCATTCGGTAAAGGCCGGACGCTCCAAGCTCATCCCTTCGCCGACAATGGCGACAAGCCGCCCGCCTTCCTGTAACCGGCGGAGTGCGCTTTCAATGTGCCGCGCGCCGTACAGCGTGCGATGCTGTACGACTCTCCCGCCTGTCGCGCTAAACGGCGGGTTCATCAAGATGGCGGTCGGCTGGATTTCGGGGGGCAATAGGTCATCAAGAATTTCAGCGTCTATGCCGAACGTCTCAAAGCCTAATTCTTGGATGAGCAAAGCGCGGCGGCGCGAGTTGATCTCATTGCACACAACGCGCGCACCGATGGAGCGCGGCCAGATGGCTAGGCTGGCAGTTCCTGCCGATGGCTCAAGCACAAGGTCTGACGGCTGCGGGTTCAACACCCTTGTCGCGAGGTATGCGAGCGTGGGCGGCGTCGAGAATTGTTGTAGCTCGGTCTGTTCTGCGGTGCGGTCTGTCTGTCTCGGCAACTGCTCGGTGAGCGGGCGCAGGTGAAAGCTGATCGCCTCTTTGCCGTCCATCTGCATAAGCTCGCGCGCCTTGCTTTCCAGCAAGTATTTGTTGACTGCCGTTTCTAGCGCGTCATAAGCATCGCGCGGCGTGTAGGTGCCTTGTGCGCGGCTGCCGCCAAAGTTGCGGTTCGCTATCTCCGTAAACTTCGGGTTATCAATGCGCTCGCCAGCGCTCAAGCGTTCGATAAGCTCACGGATAAGGCTATTGGTTCCGGCGATTAAATCAGACGCGGCAACCTGCCGCGTGGTCGCGGGTGTGGCGGTAGATGGCTGTTCGAGCATCTTGCTTCCTTCCTTTCGACGGTTGGGGTGGATGGTGTGAAGGCTTGGCAAGTGTTGGCGCACTCTCCATGCCCGTTTGGTCTAATGCTCCCTTTCGTTATAAAGCTGTAACAAACGGTAAGCCGCGCGATGCTTGCAAGGCTTATGATTGGCGAAGGCGGGGCAAAGTCCCTGCTCAGTTCGGCAGACTCCGTTCACCGCGTAGTTGTGGCCTGACTCGCTCAAGATCAAGAGCGTTCCGTCATCTGCCAGTTCCAGGCAGCGGTTGGTCTGGATGAGTTCTGCGCCGCGTTTGATGGCGTTCGTCCAGCGCTCGTCGCCCCGCACGGTCTCAAGCGCCTGATTGACGACCTGCTGAAATACCGCCTCGTTGACCATCACCGGCTCGCTCCCTTCTGTCGCGCGGCGGCGACAAATATCTAATAATATACACGTTATAGTATATATTTGTCAAGCTACTCGGGCTTTCGCTATTGGTCTTCATTCTTCAATCGGCTCTATGCGCTACGCGCTTCGGCCTTTCGATCTCCGGCTGTGCCTTCGATCAAGGCGCTTGCTAAGGCGAGTGGCAGCTTGCGGCCTCGTTGCTTTCTAATCCGGTCTTGCGCCTTCTTCGTCGCCCACACTTGCCAGTCTTTAGCCTGGCGGGATGAGTTGCAGGAGCGGCAAGCGGTGACGAGATTCGTCGTCTCGTGTGTGCCCCCAAGACTTCGCGGAATGAGGTGGTCTAGCGTCACGTCGAACGGATCGGCGTCGTGCAGATCGCGCAAGCAGTACACACAGATAAAACCGTCGCGCAAGTAGATCGCCAGTCTTACCGCCTTGTGAATCCAGCCGCCGCTTAACTTCGCCACCGCTCGCCCCTCTGGTCGGTTGTTCCCGCTGCAATCTGTTCGACCGCAGAGGCCAAAGCCCTCACGACAGGGTTCCCGTCAGTCAATGGGGCGCTTCGTAGTCAGCGGAGCGGAATCTGGAATGGAACGGAGTGCGGAGCTGCAAGCGGAGCGTCTACGGAGTGAAATGGAAGATGAAGCGGAGCAAAGCGCCCGGCTGAAAGCCGCTTGCCATTGACTGACGGGATGTCGTGGTACAATCTTGGCGGGTCGAACAGATGAAGTAATTAATCTCATGCGTTATTTGCACGGATCTTTACTTCATCCGCTCTTCATCTGATGATGGTTGGTAAGCCAATAATAGGCAGAACCACCTGAATACTACGCTCCGCCTATGTATCCCCTCAAATGCGGGCTCACATAAGCACCTAACCGGAGCAGAGAGTCAGTAATTCGCCGAAGGCGATCCGCTGGTATGTTCGCATCCATAAGATCATCTAAGATGGCCATGAAGGGCGCAGATTGGACGACACATTCGCTGGCCGCTGGTAATAGATGCTCCAACAGACCTGCTACCGCTTCAGGGTGCCTGTTTGATAGACCCTGTTCATTGATGAGGTAGAAAAGAAAACCATCCCCTAGAGTAGGGGCGGAAGATGCGCTGATAAGCTCTACCACCGAATCAAAGACGGGCTCAAGTTCCAGGGACCATTCAATCATCTGTTTCAGTTCTTCGGCGCTTAGCTGCCGGGGGATGCCCTGTAATCTCTGATACCAGTACCCACTTATCCACCCATCCCAACGGACTCGCTTTGTATCGTCTGAGAGCGGTCGGAGGTAATATGCAACGTACGATGCGAATCGAGCGCGATCCTCATTCTGAACACCTACCAGGAACTGACTCAACCATTCGCCGGGCTCATAATGAACAAAAACACCAGCCAATTGGTTAATGATCATCTCCCGCAATTTGGCCAACCTTACTGACAGCAGAGGGAATAGCTGTGTCATAAAAGGTAGCAGTTTATTGCAGGCTGCTGCATCCCACCTTCCGATGTGCAGAAAGCCATTCCAAGCTTGCTCTGCCTGCTTCTCTCCTCGGGACCAATCGAAGAGGGGTAATAATTGCCGGGTACTCCAATCACTATCATTGGAGTGGAGGAAGCTGAAGTGGGCCGCCATAACTATTCTTCCCATCTCAGCCGCCCTAGAGGTCCCAACGAGGACTCGCTCGAAAAAGCCTCTGGCGTTTTCCGGCAAGCTTTGCCATTCCTCTTTCCCCTCGCTGCGCCTTTTCGATAGACCATAAATCCAAAAGTTTACCACCTGGCCGCCCGGGCTGTTTATGGCTTCGAATAACCAATCTTCTGGATCCGCATCTTCGGCCCCAGCGTTCTCATCTGGATGTTCTGCTTCCAACAGAGGCCATACCATCTCAGACATCGTTTCGATCTGTGACAGCAGGGAGTATGGCAGGCTGCCATCTGGAATATCCACCGACTTGGCGAGAAGCTCCGCAATTGTCGAGGCATGCACAAGAAGGGTTTGCTCGCTCTGCAACAGGCCGAGGACATTGGTCCAATCTGTTTCAGACAGTCTAGTCCGTGTCCACCCACGAATCATTGCATTTCCCAATGGTGTGCCGAGCACCGCCCTAGTTCTTAGGGCTTCGGCAAGTTTCCATCTCCAATCGAATGACTCCCTAACGGCTTGAGTGACATTGTTCATCACATGGCCGCTGGCCTGTTCTGCAATCAGCGATTCGACTATGGATTCCGGTTCCCTCGAGAGCAATTCTTCGGTCTGGAATTGTTGGTATCGCGGGTCGGACGCAGATTCCTCATCAAACGGCGCCCCCCAGCTAAAGGTCATCCAGTGGTCGAGGTCTGGGTGTTCACGCGGCGCAAACTCTGGGTGGAGGCTCTGAACATATTGGAGTTTTTCCGAGGTGATCGGGCAATCAGGCGCGGCCTGGGAGAGCCACACCAAGAGATTATAAACGCGATAGTCCGCATGCAGAGCCTCATCCGGTTCCGTGCCTTGCCCAGCGAGGTTCGCCATGGCTTGTTCCAGCAGGCCGTTTTTGGTTGCCTCATTGCTGGCAGGATAAGCCGCATTGAGGAGTTGAAAAACTTCATGTTTTAGCTGAGTCCTGAAGAGCCATCCCTCATCGAGAACCCAGGCGATTTTAGCATCTGGGGAGACGTGTTCAGATTTGGCTATCCCATAAATCGCCAGCCGTTGCAAGATCGGGGATTCAGACGCCGCCCACTTACTTAGAATCGAGGAAGCCAATTCGCTATTAGTAACCAGCAGACATTCAATGATGTCCCGCGCGGCTTCAATCAGTATATCAATTTTGTACAACCCTGAGTTCTGGCCATGTTCTTCAATGGCGCTTCTTCCATAACTTACTGGGTCCCAGGTCTCATTTGCCTCTCCGGTGGCGCGCAATAGCGAGTGGATTTGCTGAAGCCGACTGGTAACTATCGGCTCAAGGTCGCTTGCAAAGGATTCGATGTGTGGATGGAAGACCTGCTGCCAGGACTGTCTGACCCAGTAATCATCACCGACAAGGGAGACCTTAAACCGGGCTTGCCGCCGTGTGGTTTCGCCGTAGGCGGAAAGATCGATGGCCTTCTCCAATACAACCTCTGGCGTGACCAAGTATTCGAAGAGCAAAAGAGCGCTTCGATTATCGTCAGGGGGCCTGCAGGCACTAAGGTTGTATTCGAGAAATTGATTGCGGAACAATACGTGTGGAGCAGAGCGGAGGAGTAGAATAATCCATTTTGCGCGGATGACTGGATCTATCTCGTCATGGTGGTGCCATGTGTGCCAGGCGATTCGGTTCCACAGGATCGCACTCAGCAGCGGGCCTTTTCGCTGGATTGTGCCGAGACCGTCTTCAGATTGATTACCCACAAAGTTGGCCGCAAACCACTTAGATAACTCGTCGGCGAGATCGTTAGCTTTGCCATGCGGATCAAACAGGGCATCGAGTAGTCCGCGGTTCTCGCACCATCGTAACCATTCCGGACTCCTGGCATAACTCGCGAACAACCTGGCTGTCGCGGTTCTTTTGAGAATATCTTCGATGTAGGCAATCTCATTTTGATCAAGCGGTGGGGAGAGGGACACTATCTGGCTAATACGCTCCTCGTGATCGAGGAACCCCATACGGTTTCGTTTGGCCCATTCCGTGATTGCTGTTGGAAGCGCGCGGTATTCGTTCCCTCCTTCCGTCTTCGGAAACAGTATTTTGGATACGCCAATGTTCTCCCACAATTCACTGCTATCATCGGACCTGACCAAGGCATACCGATCTGTTCCCGGCGGGAGCCCCCTGGCCAAGTACTTCAGTATCGTGTCTTCGTGGCTGTACCCAACAAACAACACGGTGAAGTTGCTAAATAACCCTAGGAGGAAGCGGGTCGCCCACGCCTCAGTAAGGTAAGCCCTGCCAAAATCGATGTCAGTAAGAATCAGCTCCTCTGGCTCCTGCTCTACAGACCCATGCAGATAAACGACGCCCTTAAAACGATGGCCAAGGGGCAAAGCCGGTGCTCGGTAGGTTTCAGGCCTAGCCCCAAGCAACTCGATGGCAGCCGCCGAAAGGTGATTGTCAAAATTCGTAGTTACAATCCGAACATCCGCCGCGCTCTTGAACAACGAGATTAGTCCGAAATGCAACTGGCTCGGCTTCGACGCCGGGTCAGTCAGCTTTTGTCTTACAATGCTGTGGACATCGACGCCCTGCGATTTGATCCTGCCCAAGAACCTTTCAACCGGCTCATTTGGTTCGGGCTCACTAAATCCTGATTGCTGCGCCACTTGGATAGCAAGTTTCTTGAAATCGGGATAATTTGAAGGTGGTCCCATTGATACACCTGCGCCAGCAAAAATGACGAGCCTGCCTTCACGCGGCGCGGTAAGAAGCTTATCGGGAAAGTTCACGTCGCTAATCAACATAATCCGTTATGAACCTACAAATACAGTTCGTGTATACGATTACTCGGAGGATACGAAATGTCCTCGGCCAGTTCGATCTGTTGTCAATAATCGTTATGAGTTTTGTTTTGAGACATCATACATCCACTTCTATTTTGAGATTTGTCGCTGCTGAAAGTTCTCCCCATCGCGCTCGATCACGGCTCCTGCGGGGAACTGCATAGCCAGATCAAGAAGCGCGTCGGCCTGTTCGTTGAAGATTTCATCGTCAACACCAAGCTCGCCATAGCCCTGATTTGCTTTTCCGATCAGACGACGATACTCCCCCAACGTGATAGCCGATTCGACAACCTTCATCGTTGTCGTGCCCTTACCGCTTTTGATTCCGACCATCGAACGAACGCAATCGCACCCGGCGTGTAAACAATCACAATCGCTAACCATCACAACCTCGCCATCGGGCACGAAATTGAAATCTCCGGACCGCTGGCCTTGTGTTTCATTTGTTGCAACGATGATTTTCATCCTTCCTGCCTCACCTTAATTTAGCCCTTCTTGCTGCTGCGCCCCTTCTTACCAACTCCGCCAGCGGTCTTGCCTGTACTCTGACCCTGTCGCTGGCCCTTTCGCAACTTGCGCTTGTATTCACGCTGGTATTCGCGTTCCCGTTCTCCCCGTTTGTTCTCCGATGGCTCCTGTGAGATTGTTCCTTCGGGCCGGCCTGCCGGTCGCCGATTCTTCTGGTACGCTTCGAGCGATTCCATCGTGATCCACAAGTCGCGGCCTCGCTTCTCACCTCTCAGCACTTTTTTGTAGAACAGCAGCCGGATGTGAGGAGGAGTGACGCCGAGGAATCGGGCAGCTTCAGGCGTCGTCATTTCTTCAGCCATTTTTTTGTCTCGCATAAGTAACGAGATACACCTTTGCGTGTGTATTTGTCAATCGGCCTAGGGGAATGCTGAGGTGAAGTATAGAAATATCCGAACAATTACAACGGCTCGCCACGCTCTTATTCCTTATTGGACTCAATGAGAGCAACGATTGCTTTCAGCTTGGCGGGCTTCAAAGATAAAAGCGTTTGTACTGCGCGGGTCAGTTCGGGACTGGCAATAATCCTCTCCATCGCTTTGACAAGCACAGGGCCGGGCCACAATTCGCCGCCTTTCTTCCCCTTCAATGGGACGCCGCGAGCTACCCTGAACAGTTCTTCTTCGTCAACGCCCAAGCCTTCGGCAAGAGCTTGGAGCTTTACAACAGAAGGGTATTTCGTTCTGCCTCTTACGATTTTGGTGATGTAAGCGTCAACAATCTTGCCGCCGCTTCGTCTTTCAACGTCTTTGGGATTGAGACCCCTTTCCTTCATCACCCGTTGTACATACTTTGGGAGTGATTCCACTTCTTGAGAGTGGTCCATGCGCGCTCCAAACTCTGCATCTTGTGATTGACATTGCCATAAGCAGTAGTTTAGTATTGCGCCTGGACAACAATAGTTGCCCAGGCAGCTACAATTGTTCAACTGCCTGTTTCTGCGTCGGAGGAGACACACCGCCCAGCTACCAACTTAAGGATGTGTCCTCTCGAAGCGTGTTTGTAACACATTAACCACAGGGTACTCAAGAGATGGAGCGAACAGTCTGTGCGATATGTGCTGGTACAGGCATAGTAGTTCGACCTTTAGAGTACCCGAACCTTATTGATTCACGGTGGTGTCTTCAATGTGAGGTCGGGAGGGACCTTGCTCGACTGATAGACACCACAGTCGCCCGTACTTTGGGAAAGGTACGGGCGGCCTAATCTTTAATCCTCCATGAGGTTAATAAGTCTTTAGCGGCTAAGAGGGAGTGTGCGTGTTTGGATAATTACCCAGAACTCCAACTGATGCACATTCCCTCACTTTTTCCCTATGTTCCAGAAACAGAAAGAAGCCTCCCGACATATCGAAGGTATCCTTTCTAGGGGAGGGTTCAATTTTTCCTCCGGCAAACTTACCCTTCCTGACCATCGGCAATGGATCGTGTTTGAGTATGGGCAAAAACAGCTAGGGATTGATAGCGCTTCCGGGCTTTGGGTGCGAGCCTCATCGGGTGAGGACTGGCGTTGCTTATCAATGCCCTGCACGGTGAGCGGAGCAGCGCTGGCCGTGGAGTTTCTCACTTCCGATTAACTTTATGTAGAGGTGCTCGCAGGCATTAGGCCAGAAACGGTGTTTAGCAGCGGCGATCATAGCGCAGCGATAACAATCAAGGGACGAATCAGCGCATGAGGTCATAAAGGGATAGTTCAGCTAGATTTCTACGCCTTCGACGGTCTGGGTCCTACGGGTCAGCTACCTGTTCGCTGCCGTGCGCGTTCCAGTCGATGATAGAGTGCCGTACGTTCTATCCCAAGCCAGCGTGCCGCTTGTGAGTGATTCCCTCCGACATGCGCGCGCACGAGCTCATAGATATTCAGTTGCTGGCGATTGAAATGGTCGTCGAGCGGTTCGCCGGCGCGCAATACAGCGATGTATTCGATTTCATCTCCGGCAGTTGCAGCCCCTTGGATAATGTGGACTTCGCTATTCACTTGCTCAACTGTGATGACTCCGCCTGCGCCAGTCTGGGCGACCAATCGTTCGAGCATATTCTCTAATTCTCTTACGTTACCCGGCCAGTGATAAGCAGATAAAGCGTGTAGTGCAGCTTCCTCGATTTCAATCGGCGATGTGTGTTGCATCTTTTGTTGGGTTACTTTGAGAAAATGCGGAACGAGCGAGAAAATGTCTGTACGGCGTTCCCTCAGTGAGGGCATGCGGATGGCTAGAACATGCAACCTGTAATAAAGATCTTCACGGAACCTTTTTTCGGCCACCTCACGCCGGAGGTCTTTATTGGTTGCTGCGATGACCCGCACATCAACGTCGATTTCATGGTGCGCGCCGATGGGCCGGACTTTTCGTTCCTGCAAAACACGAAGTAATTTCACCTGCATGGCAAGCGGCATCTCGCCAACCTCGTCGAGGAAGATTGTCCCTCCATTAGCCGCTTCAAACAGCCCCTTGCGATTCACAAGCGCGCCGGTGAAGGCTCCCTTTAAGTAACCGAAAAGCTCGGATTCAAGCAGCGCTTCTGCGAAGGCTCCGCAGTTGATCGCGACAAATGGCTTATTTGCCCGCGCGCCAAGATTATGGATGGCGCGCGCCACAAGCTCCTTCCCGGTTCCTGATTCCCCAATGATGAGCGTTGTTGCATTGCAGTCGGCTGCCGATTTGATTGAACGTTTTAGTGCCTGCATCGGCCCTGAGTCGCCGATGATGTTAGTCATTTCAGGAGTTGATGGTTCTGCCGGCTTCCCGTGCTCCGTCCACAATTTCCGTTCGCATAACTCAACCCGCTGCGCCGCCATGTAGGCGGCGCTCTCGATCTCGCCGTGAATATCCGGACCGATACTTCCTGCGAGCATCAAGACAAGGCGGGTCTGCCCACCCTCAACACGCGCTTCGAGCTCGCAGAACCCTGTAGTTATCGGTGAAATCTCTCGCGGTTTCCATTCACGGTTTAAGCCAGGACGCAGGAGTCGGATGCCGCGCAGGATAATGCCTCTGCTCATCACGATCCCCGCCAAATACTCTAAAGTTTCTTCGGTGGTCACACATCGCGCCAGCTTGATGATTGGGTTGATGGAGATTGAGTAAGAATCCTTAGCTGCTTGCAGCACCCTCCAGCTTTGTGCCATTACAGACTTCTCCTGTCACGACTTCAGCCACGCTTCAACTATGCGAAGCCCAGGCAGACTCGTTTCTTTGAATAATTCTTCCCGTTTTCAGCCTGAGATTGAATGACTCTCTTTATCTATAAGACGGTGGCGATTGGCGTTTCTCCCTTCGCGCAAGACCAAACCCGTTTTGTTTTTTCCATGAATATTGCCCAGTTGCATATTCAAAAGACTTCAGGTATTTTACCCGCTGCGGGATTAGGAACCTCACCGCCCGCAGGTGCTTGCACCTTGATTGACGTATCCCCTGCCTCAAAAAGAGAGGTGCGGTCTGTCCCAAGCTATGAAGCTGATCAAAGAGCCGCATCATCGACAAGGGCTTTTTTCTAAAAGCCTATAAGAGTCTCAACCGTTTCAATTAACGTGGGTTTCGGAACTCCCTAAGGTCCATAGCGTTTTTAGGCTAGCATTAGGGATTGGGAAGAAGAACATTACGAACCAACAGGGATGGGCAATTCAACTCGAAGCCACTCCAACTTCACTCCACTGATGGACACGTATGCAATTTCGCAGATCTGCTAATGATTCGATTCTGAAGAGGTTCTTGTCCGCTAAACCGGGAGCCGAGTCGTCGCGACAATTGGCTATGCTTTTGACCGAGCATGCAGAAGCGCGGATTAAGAATATTCTCATGGCGCGCCTGCATGCCTATTTCAATAATTACGAGCGTCACCCTGATTTCGAAGACCTCTATAGCGAGGTCAAAACCAAATTGGTGACTTATCTGGAAGAGCTTAAGGCCGCTCCCACGACCCGCCCCTGTAAGGATTTTCGCAGTTATGTTGCCGGCATCGCTCATAATGCCTGCAATGACTATTTGCGGCAGATGTACCCGGCGCGAACTCGACTCTATAAACAGGTTCGTGACCTACTCCAAGCCCATCCGGATTTCGCCATCTGGAGAGCCAGAGATGAAAACAACAAGAGCGACTGGATCTGTGGATTCACCGCCTGGCAAGAGGTGAAAAGTGCATCCAAAGCCGCCGGCTGGCTGCAAGAGGTTTACGAGAATCCACAGACCCTCATCGAAGCATTGGCTCAAGATACCCATATTCAACTCATGGAGCTTGATGACTTGCTGGCCGCCATCTTCAATCAAGTCGGCGAGCCCGTCGGCGTCGATGACCTCGTTAGTGTCATCGCTGACATCAAAGGCATCCGAGACCTGCCAGCGCTTTCCTTCGACAGCGACGAAGATGACCTGGCGCAGAACCTGTCTGATGCGAGGATACGCATAGACTCGATCCTGGAGATGCGTGAGCCGTTGGCGAGGGTTTGGGAAGGGCTTTGCCAGTTGCCGCGTGATGAATTCAAAGTCTATATCCTTTATGCCCACGATACGGGCGGAGAAGATCTGATCACTCTTTTTCTGGCAGCTAAAATAGTGACGGCGGCGCAGGTCGCCGAGTCACTCGATCTGTCCATTGAGCAATTTCAAGAGCTTTGGTTCAATAGATTGCCACTTGATAATGAAAGCATCGCCAAAGAACTGAATATCAAGATCGAGCGGGTTTACAAACTCCGTTTCCAGGCCGGCAAGCGCCTGAAGAATTTTCTCGCCAACACAAATAAAAGTTTGAACCGGTAGAAGATTTGGCTTTCGTCACCGTCTACTATAAATAGAGGGGCTTGTAAGATTTGGCCACTCCTGTCAGAAACTATGATTACGCATCTATCGGCTGAAGAGATCGAAGATTACGCGAAACGTCGGGCACGACGTCCAGAGGTGGCGTGCGTGAATGAACATCTCTTCAATTGCGTGGTCTGCTACCAGCAATTCCTCAGCGTATTTCAGACTCAGCGTCGCTTCCCGATAGAGATTGACCTGGATGACCTGGCGGGCTTTAGGGGCTGGCATCTCCAAGGAGAAGAGTTGAAGGCCTATGTCGCTAGTCAGATGGATGAGCCTGATCGCAGATATGCGAGCCGCCATCTGAGAGAATGCGCCTGGTGCAGAGAGGAAGTGAGTTATTTTTCGGAGTTCACTAGCAAGCTGGATTTTTATCTCTCAAGACGACATGCTCCGCTCAAACTGCCGCGTGCGCGCAGCAGGTTTCTCGACAGGCTTAGTGCGATACCCGTTGCTTGGAGCCCTGTACGATTGGCAGGTGCTGCGGCCCTGGTAATCCTATTGATCTCAGCCACCTGGCTGTGGTCAGTGCGTGGGACAAATCCTCAGAGCAAAGGCGCAACTTTATCCGCACAATCTCAAGAAGACAGCTCATCGCCGACGCGAGTCCCTTCAGTTGCGCAGGCGACAGATACACCCCAGCCCGTTGGAACGTCACGGCCAGATACAACAACTAAGGCTGGTCAGATAATTGATTCGAAGCATCAGTTGGGAAGATCGAATTCGCCGGTTCCAGCCATTCAGGTCTCGCCAAAGGGCAGGGATGTGGAGAAACTTCGGCGAGAGATCGAAGCATCGCTGATTGCTGAAAATCTCGCTATGCCATCAGTCATCGAGACCTTTGATCGAACCCGAGTTGTGCTTCGCGGCGATGACAACAAGAGCGAGTCTTTCCAAATCACGAGCCCTTATAACACTCTCATCAGTGATGATCAGTCAACCTTTCGGTGGACAGCTTTAAGCGGAGCGTCGAGCTATGTCGTTTCTGTTTATGACACGAATCTCAATTTGATTGCAACCAGCGCACCGCTCACTGCGACCGAGTGGCTGGCGCCAAACCGGTTCAAGCGAGGTAAGGTCTACACTTGGATTGTGACGGCACTGAAGGATGGCAAGGAAATTCTCGCGCCTACGTTGCCGGCCAGGGCAGAATTTAAGATCATCGAGAGTTCCGAATTGCTTCAACTCAATCGCCAGACCAGACAGATTCATTCAGATGCGGCGCGCGGCGTGCTGTACGCCAAGGCCGGACTGCTTGATGAAGCTGAACGGGAGTTTCAAAAACATCTTGCTCTTTATCCTGCCGATGAGCAGGCCAGGAAGTTGCTCAAAGCCGTCAAATCGTGGCGCGAACCCTAAGCCTAAAACCCGCCGTCTCCGACTACAACAAAGCCCGCCCAGTAGAATGGTTTCATGCGATAGCGGGGATCTCTGATCATCTCGAGTGCCGCCTCGCGCCATGCTTCTGCTTTGGTCATCTGCTGCGCTTTCTTATGAAAAGCCACCATCAATCGAGTGGTCGTTTCGGATGGCACTTTCCATTGGCTGGCGACCGTCGTCGGCACGCCCGCCACAAACAGCGCCCAGGTCATTCCGATCATGCCTTCCCCCGCGCCGACGTGCCCTCTGGCCGTATCGCACGCGGATAACACAACCATCTGAGCCTTCAGGTCCATTTCCATCAACTCCCAGGCTTCAAGCAGGCCATCCTCGTTTGAATGCTCACCGGTGGCAAGCACCAGATAGGAATACAGCGGGCTGCGATCATTCAGGACGCCATGCGTGGCAAAGTGGATAACCTGGTATTTTCCCATCTCTACCTTTACCACCTCCTCACGTGCCGCTGAGCCGACATGAATGTTGCTGGCTTTTGGCCCATAGACCTCGTTACCGATGGTCTGCACCTCTCTTTCGGTTTCAGGCAGAGAAACAAACGGCGCATTTCTGACGGCTTGCACCCGCGCCAGGGCTTCGCCGCCGATGGTCGGGTTGCCGATGGCGTACAGTCGCGAAGTTGAAACCGATTCAGCTTGTCTATCTTTACTGACAGAAGAAGACTTGAGGCCCGCCGCCCGCTTCCTCATCTCACGCAGCACCTGCAGCGATGGCGCATAGTACAGCGAATGAAGCTCTTGCAAATATTTGTCGGCAGGTGTTTGCAAGGCTTGGAAGGGCAACTCCCAGAGTGGGCCATCAGGGACAATGCAAAGGGTGGTCTTCCCCCGTAAGAGGTGTTCTACAGGTTTAACCAGCAGGTTATACAATTCTCCACCGCGCTGGCGAAAACCCGGATGATTGGCGGCAAGCATCTTGCGGAAGTCCTCAACGAGATTGGCCAGATCACTTCGCCTGGCACTGATAGAGTAAACCTTGGTTGCTATCTTAGCCGATCTTGTCGAAGCCCTGGTCAGCGCAAATAGAAAGGTACTATCGTTGGTCACTACATATTCCAGCAGGATGGTCCGGGCATCAGGTATGAGCGCCGCCGCATCATCCATCGTCAAGGGTGGCAGCAGCCCTCGCTTCACTTTCAACTCCGGATGCGCGGCAAACAAAGTGACCTGAAATTCTTCATATGCACTGCGCGCTCTTTGCAAGCGCGTCTCGATCTCTTCGATGCGAGTATGATCTGCTGGCTGGCGGCTCTTCTCGGCGTTGACTTGCGCATTGAGGGCAACCATCTCGCTGTATAGCCGGCGTTCTTCGAGTTGCTCTTGTTGACTCAGCGACTTGTTGATGTTAATTCTCCCGTTGCGCAGCACGTCCAGCAATACACGGGCCTTGGCGCGTTCGGCATAGTCGAGCGCCTGGGCCGGGTCGTTTTGATTGACGAATAAATCGATCATTGTATGGTAGGGAGCCACCCGATTTTGGAAGAATCGCTGATAGTCTGGTTCGCCACCGGAGACTTGCGAGCGTAACTGCTCAATGGTCAAGATGGCATTTTGTAGAGATTGTTGCGCGAGAGCAGGTTGCTTAAGGGCCAAATGAGCTTTCCCTTTTAAAGTGAGCGCCAGGTAACCGATCCCCGGCAGGTTGATCCGGTCGGCGAGAGCCGCCGCGCGATCAGCCAACTCTATGGCTTTCAGATCATTACCCTGCGAATGATGAAGCTCTCCTAAGTGCCACAATGTCGCCGCCGCTTCGGGCCTGTCCCCGACCTGCTCAGCCAGGACCAGACTTCGGTTCAAACAGTCTGCTGCCAGACCATACTTTCCTTGCGACTGGTAGAGCGACCCAAGCGCGGTTTGTGGGTAGATCAGGAATCCGGGCGACTTTGTTGCTTCCCCTATTTTCAGGCTGTCCTGTAAGAATTTCAGCGCCATTTCATATTCGCCCTGCTCACGGTAGGCGATGCCCTTATTCAGCAGAATGGTGGCCATCCCCAATTGGTCATTGATTTCCTTTGCGATTTGCAGGCCCTGGTCTAAGTAGTCGAACATCTTCTCGTAATCGCCTTGCTCCGCATACAACGTGCCGATGCTGGTAAGTAGGTTTTCGAGCCGTTGCCTTTCATTCAATCCCTTCACTATGTCCATAGCCTGGCTGTAATCATTGAATGCCTGGACATAGTTGCCGGTGGCGCTGTGCGCCTGACCCAGGTAGACGAGGGCGTCTGCCATCGAGAGACGCTCGTTCAACTCCTTGAATATCACCAGACACCTTTGCAAATGGCCTATTGCCTCTTCGTGATCTCCCTGCCACAGGCTCACCATTCCTATAGTTAAAAGCGCGCTGGCGCTCAGCTTATTATCTTTCAACGCTTCGGCAAGGGTCAGGCTCTGCCCAGCATAGTCTTTGGCGCTTTTATAATTCCCAACTCCCAGATACACGAAACCGATTCGATTAAGCGACTTCGCCAAACGGGGCCGATCATTCAATTCTACGGCGCTCTGCCTGGCAATGCCATAAATCAGTAACGACCTGGTCGAGTCATTTGTGTCATATGCATGGTCGGCTTCTTTGATCAATCGCTCCCAGAGCTGATCGGTGATCAAATGTCTATGCGAGATGAGTAAAGCCTGCGACTCTTCCTCCGAGTGTACAGCGGTCAGCACCGAGAACAGATCATTATCACTCTGCGTCGGCGCAGAATGGATGGATTGCGCCAGAGCCAGTACTGGAAGCAAAGACATAGCCCATAGAGCAAACTGCAAGACCTGTGTTGCACTTTTACGACCTATCATACTAATTCCTCGCTCCCGCAACTGGTTCGAGTCGCCGGAATTTATTTGTAGGCTAAACAATTCAGCTCATGTATCCATCTAAATGCTGAGCCGGGTTAATCAGCCCTTCTTGCGAGGTCTCGCACTTAGCGGATACATGAGCTGGTGTTTCTACTTCCTATGGCGCAACTCTCCGACTCATTTGTTTTGACGGCGGTGCCTTGCCCGCAGTCAGTTTTGAAAAGAGTTGCCATTAAGGTTCATTGCGCTGGCTTAGTTACTGCCCGGCACGCCAGGCGGACGTGGCGGACGTGGCTTTGCGCAGCCAGGACACTGAGGTCCACCAGATTCTGGTGCGGCTGGCGCTGCGGTCTGCGATCCGCCGGCGAACCCGGTTGCATCTTGTACGGTTACGGTTTGTGTTTCCCCGACTGCTTGGGTGGCGACTGGCGCGCTTCCGAAAACGAAATAATCCCAGAACATTCTTAACGAGTCGAACCAGCCGAAGCCCAGAAACAAGACGAGACAGGAGCAAGCCAGCAGGTGCCTGCACTTGTTCGATTTCACAGAAATACCTCCATGCGCTGCTGTATGAAGGCAGCGATAATATAAGCGTTCATCTCCACATCGCACGGGATGTGTTGGTGAACCAAAGGTGAGGTAGTCTTTAGCGGTTACTACTATTGGGGCTTACCATAATGGGGCTGTGACGCTCCCTATCGTTCGATAGATGACATAGAACTGATCATTTCAGCAGATACTCTTTCATGAAAAGCACGGTGGCGTAGAACTGATAGTCCCGGTTTTTCTTTTTGACGAAGCCGTGCCCCTCATCATTTGCCGCCAAATACCAGACTGGCACGCCATTTTTCCTGACGGCACGGACGATCTGTTCCGACTCGGTCGGCGGGACCAACGAATCATTCTTACCCTGAACGACGAAGAGAGGTGTCTTGATTTTCTGCGCGTTGTTCAGTGGTGCAATGCTCTCTAAGAACGCCCGCATCTTCGGGTCTCGTTCATCGCCGTATTCGACTCGCTGAAGCTCTCTCACCCAACTGTCCGAATTTTCCAGGTAGGTGACCAAGTTCGACGGTCCCACAATGGAGTGGACGGCGCGCAGGCGGTCGCTATAGTTCGCTGCCACGGCGAGCGCCAGATACCCGCCGTAGCTTTCGCCGAAGACCATGACCCGGTCGGCATCCAAGTCTGGCTGCGTCTTAATCCAATCGAGCAACGCGCCGATGTCCTTATGTGCATCCTCGCGCCGCAACCCGTCGTCAAGCTTCAGGAAAGTTTTGCCGTAACCCGACGAGCCGCGCACGTTCGGGTAGATGACCGCAACCCCCAGTTCGTTCAGATAATAGTTGACCCTGCCGGCAAAGGTCGGTCGCGTCTGCACCTGCGGCCCGCCGTGCAGGCCGATGAGCACCGGACGCTTGCCGCTGAACTTTGCTGGCGGGCGGTAGAGGAATCCAGAGATCATCCGCGCATCGAAGCTCTTCCAGCGAATGAGTTCCGCCTCTGAGAAGCTCTCCGTGTTAATGCCGCCCGTTTCGCTGAAGGTCCAGCGCTCTAATTTACCAGTCTGACTGTCGAACGAATAAACGTCGGTCGGATACCGAGCCGAGGTAAAAGCGAAGCCAAGCTCGCGCCCATTCGGGTGCCACTTGATTCCAGATACGACACCGGTCGGCAGCTTGGGTGCTAGCTTTTCTCCGCATGTCTCAAGGTCGAGCAGATGCAGGCGACCGATGCCGTCTTCATTGCTGACGAAGGCCAGGGTTTTCCCATCCGACGAGAGGTCGAATTCATCGATGTCGGCTTGGATGCGGTCGGTCAATACCTTGTATTGCCGGGTGGCGAGATCAATATAGGCGAGCCGCTGAAACTCCGAATCCCGATCCGTCGTGATATAGACGCCTTTGCCGTCCTTGCTGAACTGAGCGAGCCAATAAGCAGTCTGCTTGTTGCCTTCTTTCGGAGTGAGGAGACTCTTCTCGCCGGTCTTCACGTCAATGACCCAGAGATTATTTTCATTGGCGGAAATATGCTGGTAGATGAGCGCCTTGCGGTCGTCCGGTGACCAGTCATAAGGAATCCAGAACCCGCCTTCCAATTGCGCTAGCATCCGGTTGCTCTTTGGATCAAGCGGGTTAACGACATACAAGTCCATGTCCGTGCCGTTGCGCCGCGTCGAGCCGTACATGAGCCACTCGCCGGAGTTTGACCACACGGGAGATTCATTTCGCGATTTGCCGTCGGTCAGCAGCGTGATCTCGCCTGTGGCCATGTCATAGCGATAGAGCTGATTGAGCTCATCGCCGTTCGAATCTTTGGTGAAAATGAAGCAGCCGCCTTTCTTCGGCTGGTAGATGCCGCCACTGACGTAATCCGGGAAGAAGGTGAGTTGCGTGCGCGCGCCGCCAGGGAATTTTAGCGTGTGGATCTGCGGTGTCTCGCCGAATTCGGTGCTGATCAGCATCTCCCGCCTGGTCGGGTGCCAACTCGCCAGATAGCCATAGCGGAAGTGGGTATAGCGGCTCGTTGATTCTGCGAGTGCTGCCGGTATTTTTGGAACGCCTTCCACGACCAGATTGTCGCCTGGAGCAATCTCATTGCTTTGTGCGGCAACGGTGAAATGTGCAGCTAAAATGAAGGCAACTAAAACATTCAAAAGCATTTTCATATTTCAGCGATCCCTTTAAGTGCTAATTCCGTAAAACTCCTGCCTATCTCTATAAGACGGTGCCAACGGCCATTTCTTCCAACGGCTATGGCCATTATTTCTATAGTCCAGCTAAGTGGATCAGTTGATATGATTATTGTCATTTCGAAGTGATTGGTATCCGCCTCCACTTCGGACGGATTGAAGACGCCCTTGATTCACCGATTACCTGCCATCGCTATAGAAGAATGACGCGCCTACGCAAGAGCTTCTTCACAGAACTCCCTCGCCGCGCGCGCGAGGGCAGGATCGTCCTCTCCAAGGCGGTGAGTGCAATGCATCACGAGCAAACGGTACACGTTCATCAGCACCCATACGAACGCTTTGGTTTCAGGATTTCGTGCGCAATCTGCCACCGGCTCATAAGCGTCATGAAGCATTACATATATTGACGGCTCCAAGGCGTTGATCGTCATTCCAACGCCCGCAAACGAGGCGGGGAGTTCCTCAGTAGACGGCAGCGACAGATCCTCACGGCCTGTGACTTCCCTCGCAGTCTTCTCCATCACCTCAAATGAGAACCCTTCTATCTTATCGAGCATCCGCCTTGCAGCATAGACGAAATGATAACGGTCACCGGCATTGGATGGGAGTGCATCGGTCTGCATTTGTCTGATACCCAATTCTGCTATTGATATTTCGAATTATACCCCAAAAGCGGCTCGGTTTTAGTCAGTCACGCAATCAGGACGAAGCCTCCTTGTTGAAGTAGCGGCAGCAGCCGTGCGGATTTTTACTCTAAGTAATGCCAGAGATCGAAGAATGTTTCGATGGCGGCTTTTTTGTCGCCGATGAGCCTCGCCTAGTTGTATGAGAGCAGGCTAGTGGTGCTCTCGGCTCAAACGCGGATCGCGTTGCGGGCGCGAGGGGGATCGGTCTTCACCGGATTAATGGCTGACCTGAAGGACGGTCTCAGACATCGGTTGGCTCCCACAGATGAATCGCCGGCACGCGTCCAAAGTCAGCATCATGAGTAATCACGTCAGAAATGCCAAACCTGAGTGCACAAGCCAAGCTAATCGAGTCGTTCACGAAGAGACCATGCGCCAAGCGCAAGGCGTGGCTCGCTGAGATGTCCGCAGTCGTCACTTCAATGACTTGGAAGGGCAGTCGTAAGAGCTTCTCGACCTCCGTAATATAATCGCCCAACCCGGTGATCAGCGCCGCGTTGGCCTTCAGTTTTTTCAGAGGCTGTCCAGACGTGATGAATTTCTTCGCCAGCGCTTCAGCCATCATACGCCGGTGCAAGACCTCAGCGATGATCGTGGTGGTAATGAAAGCTTGGACTTCATAGCGTCCGACTCGCTCAATAAATTCCGTACATTCATCCGACAGGTCGGCGAGGTGGTAGATGAAGATGTTGGCATCAACCAAGCAGGGCGTCGCTGCGGGGAGGGCTTTAATATCCACAGTACTCTTCATCCTCGGCCAAGGCGATGAGGGTTTCACGGTCAAGGCCCTTGATTGTGCCGCGCGTTTCCCTAACGATGGCAAGGTTGTTTTCGATTTCCGCTTCGGTTGCTTCAACGTCTTTGATCAGTTTGGCGGCTAGTTCCCGGCGCTCGTTCAAGGGGAGCGCCCGCGCCGCCTCTAATAAATGCTCTAATGCTGCACTCATAAGTTGCCCTTCCCGTCTCTTCTAGCTTCTGTAGATAACCATTTATAGCATACATTTTGGGGCTGCGTCAGGCTACGCTTCTCCGTCACGGTGAAACCGGTTGACTGCGCATCAATGTTCGACCTCACGCTGCAACAAGGCAATCTCATCGGGAGTCAGATAGAATAGCGCGTACACCCGCCGATTCAGTTCCGCTTCCGCGTCGGCCAGTTCGCGCGACATCTGCTCCACCTCGCGGCGCTTCTCGTCAAGGTAAGGCTCCCACTCATCGGCAGTGCGCGGGTTTCTGAACAGGTTGGCCTTTAGCTTGAAACTTGACTTCAAGGCTTCACCGAGTTGGATTAATGAGAGCATCCACCACGCCTGCGCTTTCAGGTTGAGCGCCGGCGCTTCGCTCTGGGTGAATTCTGCGAAGCTGCCGGTGAGCCGCCGGCGCACGTTCTCTTGCAGATCGTAGCGCCGCTGGCCGAGTGCGTTACACCTCTGGGCGAGTTCTGCAATCGCTTCTCTATCTGCATCGGCGGCTTCAGGGATTGGTAGCTGTTCCATGAACTGTCCGAAGAGCCTGTATTGCCAGCGATCACCACGCAGGCGTAGCGGCTGCGCAATCTTGCTGATCAGGAACCACGTCGCCCAAGAGGACAGTATGCCGAGCAGGTAGTAATCGCCGCCTGGAATGATGTAACCCGTGTTGCCCAGGTATCGAGCCTGCGTGTCTATGTTGAAGCGTGGCAGCTTGCTGATGTCCGGCCAGACGATCTTCGTTTCTTCGAAAGTTTTCCAGTAATCAACCGTATCTTGTATTTCGAACCATTGATATGCGCCTTCCTTCCGGCCCGGCCATTTGCCATCTCGTGCCTCATTCCAGTTGGCGGGCTTTGGTTCTAGTCTCTTGCGATGTTGCGATAGATATTCGAAAACCGCAGGGTAGCTCTCGATTTCAATGCCGCGCCGCGTGAAGATCAGATATTGATTCGTGTGCTCGATGTACCAGGAGCGAAGATGCTGACCTTGAATAAATGGCTTGATGATTTCAGCACTCTTTCGGTCTTTAGCTACTAATTCTTCACGACGTGTACCATCAATAATAAACACTTCATTCAAGCCTGTTATTACGCCTCGCAATAATCCACCTTGCGTGCGACCTGACAGAGGCTTTCCAACCTGCATCATCTTGGCGCGAAGGGTGCGCACTTCGTCGCTGTCGAGTTCCCAAGCGTTTGCGCCGAGATGGCTGGTGGTCAAGGTCGGCGCTGCCACGATCACATCCGACAGGTTCTCTGGCGGCTCGCCTTTTGTCAGCCACTTGAACAAACGCATCGGGCCGCCCGGCGCGCACTTGCTCATCACCGCTATCGGCGGGCGAATCATCTCCGCCGCTTCAAACGGCTGGTACTCGCCGAAGTCGATCAGCGATTCGACCCGCGTCTGCCCGGCGAGATACTTTCTCAGCGGCGCGCCGAAGTTGCCGCGCACCCAACTCCCCGACGTGATGAAGCCGACGCGCCCGCCATCGCGCAGCAGTTCGACTGCAAGCTCATAGAAATAGGTGAAGATGTCGGCCACCCCGTGATAGCTCTTGAAACTCCGCTCCCAGTGCGGCTTGTATGGCGCGAGCCATTCCTGGCGGATGTACGGTGGGTTGGCGATGATCACGTCGAAGCCGCCGGCGGCGAAGATTTCAGGAAACGCTGCGCGCCAGTCGAAGGCTTTGGCGTCAACCGCCGTGTCATTCACCACGCTGTTGCCGACCCGTATGCTGTGGTCAAGGTCGGTCAACACCTTGCCACGTTGCGCCGTCTTGATCCACAAGCTCAGCTTGCAAATCTCTATCGCCTCTTCGTTGAGGTCGACGCCGAACAGGTTATTGAGCAGGATGTGGCTGTCGAGGTCGAACAGCGAACGATGGCCGCGCAACTCTTCAAGCCTGTCGTTCGATGCCTGATAGGTAGCGTGGAGCTGGTCGAAGGCTTCGATCAGAAACGCGCCGCTGCCGCAGGCCGGATCAAGGATGCGGATGTGCGCTAGTTCGTCCTGCCAAGCTTCCCAGAAACGCACCAGCGCGGCGCGCTGTGGACGGTTGAGGGCGTCGAGATCGTAAGCATTCGGGTCGGCCAGCGCCTTCTCAGCAGTGTTCTCGGCCTCGCCGTGATGCGCCCGCCGCAGTTGCTCGAAGCGTTCCTTCAGCGTTGCGCCGAGCGTCTGCTCGATGATGTAGCGCGTGATGAAGGCCGGCGTGTAGAACGCGCCTTCCTTTTTGCGGCGCGTCTTATGTTTCTCCAGCCCCAGGCGCTCGGTGAGTCCACTCAACTCGTTGCGTAGCTTTTCCAGATCGGTGATGGATTGCTCGAAGATGTGGCCGAGGATGTCGACATCGACGCTACGGGCCTCAGCGGATTGGGCATCGGCCAGCACCTGATGTGCGGGCCGGTAATCATAGCTGGCCAGATCACGAAAATAACGACACACTTCATCAGGGACAATCAGGCTGTTGAGCAACGCATCATCGGCGAACAAGCCACCGTTGTAGCGCGGGATGCCAAGCGCCGGGCTGCCCTGATCGATGGCGCGAAACAGGCCGCGAAAGTTGTCCCAGATGGGCCGCGGGTTGTAGGGATCAGTATGCTCGTAGGCTTTTTTCACAGTGTCAGGCGGCAGCAAACCGCGATCTTCCGAGAAAGCACAAAACAGGACGCGGTCGAGCAGCTTCTGCGTGCCGGCCAGCACTTCATGCGGCGAGACCTCAGGGTTCATACGGCGCAGGTGCTCGAAGGCGTCTTCGCGAATGTCGGCATAGCGAATGTAAAATTCCTTACTCAGTTCCCGCCCGGCGATCTCTGACGCATTCAGCAGGTCGTATAGATGGCACTGCCCGGCCACTGGCGCAACCCGTTCGGCGCTCAGCAGAAAGATGAATTTCTTGAGCAATGCCTCATCCGCAGCCAGCGATTCGGCGTCGAAACGTTCGTAGGTGTACTGGTCAGAGCCTTTGTGATAAAGCCGCGTCTGCCGCATGGAGGTGACGATGATCCAGTCACAGGGCAAGTTAATCGCGTAGCGATAGCCTTGATCGACTGCCGACATGCGCCGTCCGGCGAACGGACGATCAAGCGGGTCTTTCGGCCCTTTGCCTTCAACTGCGATCACGTATTGATTGCCCGCCGGACGAAATTGACCGATCACGGCATCAGCGAATTGGCCATCCACCTCGACGTGTTTTTCGAGTGAGATGGTGTACCGATTCGGGCTTTCTGCGGGACCAGTGTAGCCGAGCAGGCCGAAGAAGAAATCGGCGATGAACTGCGGCAGTAATTCGCGCTCCTTGAAAGCATCGGCGCGACCGGAAGCGAACATCTCAGCCCACTGGCCAAGCTTGGGGCGTAGACCCTGAACACGGTCAGGCAGTTGAAAGGCGACGAGATGAGGCCGCAAGACTTCGGGACGAAATAACGGCTTGGCGACAGTCGGCAAAGACGGCTCCTTTCTGCGTACAGGCAGTTCGCCACTGTTATAGTCAACGCGGCTGTACGTGTAAAGCCGGATTAAAGAGATTCATTGTCCATGGGCCTGTGTCAATGACCCGGGGTAATCAAGCGTCTCCTTCCCTTGAAAATGATCGCGAACCAATCCGGGGCCGATGGCCAATCCCTTATCGGCAGGTTCCACTTCCCGCTGATGTTGCGCAATGCCCCTACTAGGACAGTGCCTCGAAATATCTTCCCTGAAGAATATCTTTTGTGCAGCAGCGCCGAATCCGCCGTCTCTTGGCCGCCTTGCGACTCTTGGTTCAGATCGGAAACGGCGTACGGGCGACTAAGGCTCGGTCACAGTTCGGTCACAGTTCGGTCACAGATTCGTGCAAAACACTGCGAAACTTTCCGGCGGAAATTAAGGCAAAACAAAGAAAACAGACTGTGAGCCACGTACTTTTTTACATCCTTAACAATCTCTTTTCGCTTGCTTAACCATGCGGGCCGGCAAAGCGGGTATAGTTGTCCTGTGCCGATCCTGGGAATTAAAAACGGAGGAATGATGAATTCAGCGAAGTCCACTTATCTGAGAAGCTCGGCGGTCATCTCGGTGATCGCGGCGCTGCTGGCGGCCCTGGCCATCGCCCAGACGCCGGCCAACGCCAAGCTGCCTGAAACGCCGGCAGGCAAGACCTTCGGCGCGTTCCTGGTCGCCTTCAACAGCGGCAACCTCGAAACCATGCGCCGCTTTCACAGCGACCACGGCGGCAATGTCGATAATGCCGAGCAGGACATGGAGTTCTATAATCAGAGCGGCGGCCTCGTGCTGCATAGCGCCAAAGCATCGGGCGAGTTCGAGATCGAAGCGCTGGTGCAGACTAAGAAAGATGGCAACTGGCTGAACTTCACCATGCGCGTCGAATCGTCTGCGCCCTACCCGCCGACAGCCATCCAGGCACAACCCGCCGAAGCGCCCCGCGATGCGCCGAAGAATGATGCCGGCGCGGCTAAACCACCCGAAGCCGCTGCCGCCCCCGCCAGGCGATTGAGCGAAGCCGAAGTCACGCAATCGCTCACCGCTTTCCTTGAAGAACGGGCGAAGGATGATCGCTTCTCCGGCGTCGTGCTGCTCGCCAGAGAAGGCAAGCCATTTTTCGTGAAAGCCTATGGCCTGGCCGATAAAGCCAAAAACCTGCCCAACAACCCGCAGACAAAATTCAATCTCGGCTCGATGAACAAGATGTTCACCGCCGTCGCCATCGCGCAACTGGCCGAGCAGGGCAAGCTGTCGTTCGATGATAAGGTCAGCAAGTTTCTGCCCGACTACCCGAACAAGGACGTCGCCAATAAAGTCACCATTCATCACTTGCTGACGCACACGTCGGGACTCGGCTCGTACTGGAATGCCAAGTTCGACGCGCGCCGCGCCCAGATCAAAACCGTCGCCGATTACCTGGCGCTGTTCGCCGACGAGCCGCTGTTGTTCGAGCCGGGAGCGCGCTTTGAATACAGCAACTCCGGCTTCATCGTCCTCGGCGCGATTGTCGAGAAGGTGTCGGGCCAAAGTTATTACGACTATGTCCGCAAGCACATCTACGAGCCTGCCGGCATGAAGAACACCGACGCCTATCAAATGACCGAAGAGACGCCGAACCTGGCGATGGGCTACACGAACATGGGACCAAACGACAGGCCGGCGAGCGGCCCGCGCCGCCCGAATACCGAGACACGCCCGAATCGCGGCGGCCCGGCGGGCGGCGGTTATTCGACCGTCGAAGACCTGCTACGCTTTGCCACGGCGCTCCGAGAACACAAGCTGCTCAGCGCCAAGATGACCGAGTTTATCACGACCGGCAAAGTCTCGATGGGGCCGGGCAAATACGGTTACGGCTTCGGCGATATGCAGGTGAACGGCCAGCGCTTCATTGGCCACAACGGCGGCGCGCCGGGCATCGGCTCGGACCTGAGCATCTTTCCGGAGCTGGGATATGTCGCGGTGGTGATGACCAATTATGACCCGCCGCTGATGATGCCGGTGGCGCGCCGCGCGCGCGAGCTGCTGACGCAAGGCCATTGATGACACTGGATGTGGCGCAAGCTAACAGCTTGCGCGAGTCCGTGCGCAAGCTGTTAGCTTGCGCCACATTTCGCGCGCCGGCGATGGCGCGAGCAAAGCGGAATCCGCCCGATGCGCCTTGCCCTTTGAGCCATCGCCGGCGCGCGAACGTTTGCGGATGATCGCTGTGAATTGATGCGGCCAATAAAAAAAGGGCGAGTCGTTTGCACATCGTCTCGCCCTACCATTCTGCTTACTTTGGAGAAGAGATAGCAGTACTTTGCTGCTACTCAAATTCTAACAGGCGCGGCGGCCAATAGCTAGAGGCGACCACGGCGGGTCAATCTCTGAGCGCGGCCATCAACAAAATCGAAACCGCCGCGGGGGTGACGCCGGGGATGCGGGCCGCCTGGCCAATCGTCCGCGGTCGCACACGCCCGAGCTTCTGCACCACCTCATTCGACAGGCCCGCTATCCGCGCAAAATCAAGACTGCCGGGAATCTCCAGCTCGTCATAGCGACCGCGCTTACGCGCCAGCGACTCCTGATCTTTCAAGTAGCCGGCGTAGCGGATGTCATTCATCGCCACAACAATCTCTTTCTGGCTGACCTCCGCGCCCAGGCCGGCGGTGATGATCTCAAGCAGCCGCTGCGGGCTGCAATCCGGGCGGCGCGCCAGGTAATCGAGCCGCTTACCGCTATAGGCATCTGCCGCGCCTTCGAGCTGCAACTCCTCAAGCACCGCGTCGCCCAGATCATTCACCCGCGCCGCCTGCATATACTCCTTAACGCGGGCGACATCGCGCTGGCGGCGCAGGAAGGCTTCATAATCGGCGTCGCTCATCGCGCCGATGGCGTGGGCCATCGGCGTCAAGCGCTGGTCGGCGTTGTCATAGCGCAGCGACAGGCGCATCTCCGCGCGCGAGGTGAACATGCGGTAAGGCTCGTCGGCGCCTTTCGTCACCAGGTCATCAACCATCACGCCGATGTAGCTCTGGCTGCGGTCGAAGGTCACCGTGTCGCGCCCCGTAGCCATCAGCGCCGCGTTGATGCCGGCGACAATGCCCTGCCCCGCGGCCTCTTCATAGCCCGATGTGCCGTTGATCTGACCGGCATGAAACAGCCCGCGCACCCGCCGGGTTTCGAGCGTCGCGTCGAGCTCGCGCGGGTCAACGAAGTCGTATTCGACCGCATAACCGGGCCGCAGCATCTTCACGCTTTCGAGGCCAGGAATCTTGCGGACGAACGCCAGTTGCACCGCTTCGGGCATGCTGGTCGAGATGCCGTTCGGGTAGATTTCGTAGGTTTGATAACCTTCCGGCTCCAGAAAGATCTGATGGCGCGGCTTATCGCTGAACTTCACCACCTTGTCTTCGATGGACGGACAGTAGCGCGGCCCGATGCCGGTGATCTCGCCGCTGAACAACGGCGACTGATCGAGGTTGCGGCGAATCTCGTCGTGTACCGCTTCGTTGGTGTAGCCGATGAAGCATTCGATCTGCGGGCGATCAAGGCGCTCGGTCTTGAACGAAAACGGCACGGGCCGCTCATCGCCCGGCTGGCGCTCGAACCGGGTGTAATCGATGGTGCGGCCATCGAGTCGCGGCGGCGTGCCGGTCTTGAGCCGGCCCATCTGAAAGCCGACGGCGCGAATCGAAGCGGCCAGTTTGAGCGAAGCCGGGTCGCCGGCGCGGCCCGCCTGAAAAGTCTTGCGGCCGCAGTGAATCAAGCCGTTTAGAAACGTCCCCGTCGTTAAGACCACCGAACGGCTTTCGAGGATGGTGCCGCAAGCCATTTCGACGCCGGTGACGCGCTCGCCGGTTATGCGAATCTCCGCGGCTTCGCCTTCGATGATCGTCAGGTTTTCCGTGAGGCTCAAGCGGCGGCGCATCTCTGCGCGGTAGAGATTGCGGTCGGCCTGGGCGCGCGGCGACTGCACCGCCGGGCCGCGACTGCGATTGAGCAAGCGGAACTGGATGCCTGTGGCATCGATGACTTCGCCCATAATGCCGCCGAGCGCGTCGACTTCGCGCACCAGGTGGCCTTTGGCGATGCCGCCGATGGCCGGGTTGCAGCTCATCTGGCCGATGCTGTTGGCGTCAATCGTCAGTAGCGCGGTGCGGGCGCCGAGCCGTGCGGCAATATAAGCCGCCTCGCAGCCGGCGTGGCCGCCGCCGATGACGATCACATCAAACTGGTGTTCTGCACTCATACTGCGCTCGCGTTTCCTCTCAAGTCGCTTTCAGTAGGATAGCATGCGCGTCGTCATCTTCTCTACGCGGCGATTGCAGACGGCGGCGGCCTGCGGCTAAGATGAGGCAGATGATTGTCGAGCTGGTCAAAGAGTTTCGCTTCGAATCGGCGCACCGCTTACCGCGCGTGCCGGCAGATCACAAGTGCGCGCGGCTGCACGGTCACTCATTCGTCTGCGAGGTCGCGGTGCGCGGCGAAGTGGACCCGCGGACCGGCTGGTTCATCGATTACGGCGACATCAGCGACGCCTTCGAGCCCTTGCGCCTGCAACTGGACCATTACTACCTGAACGAGATTGACGGGCTGGAGAACGCCACCAGTGAAAACCTGGCACGCTGGATATGGGAGAGGCTGGAAGGCCGTGTGTCCGGGCTCCACCGCATCACGATTCGCGAAACCTGCCTGAGCCGCTGCGACTATTATGGCGAATAGGAGCCAGGAAGCAGGAAGCAGGAGGCAGGAGGCAGTCAGGACATCCGTACAAATGCAGAAGGCAGCCGGCCATGATGCGAAGATCATATGCCTTGCTGCCTTCACGGCTTTATTACTGCTTCCTGCCTCCTGCTTCCTGCTTCCTGGCTCCTGCCTCCTGCTTCCTGCCTACATGACTTGTGCGACGATGGGCTCCAGGTCGTCGGGCTCAGGCGTCGGCGCTTCAACGAGCAGGGCTTTGCGTCGTAGCTTGTCGCTGTACATCGCTCGATCAGCCGCCAGCAGCAGCTCGTCCAAGGTGTCGCCATCAACCCCGAAGCTCGCCCAGCCGATGCTGATGCCTAAGGTTATCCCCGCCTGCTTGAACCCGAAGTCGTGATTGTCTATGACGCGCTGCACGCGCCGCACCAGCTCGCGCGCGCCTTCCTGATCAATGTGCAGGATGGCGACGAACTCGTCGCCGGCATAGCGGCCTAGAAAGTCCGAGGCGCGAATCTGCCGCGCCAGTATCTGCGCCACTTCGCGCATGACCCGGTCGCCGGTCTGATGGCCGAGCGTGTCGTTGATCGCCTTGAAGCCGTCAAGGTCCATCATCAGGAGCGAGAACGGCAGGTTGAAGCGCCGGGCGCGGCTCGCCGATTCTTCGAACTTGTGGCGCAAGGCGCGCGCGTTCGGCAAACCGGTCAGCAGGTCGGTCAGGGCAATGGCCTGCGTCTCTTCATGCTGCAAGGCGTTGGCGATGGCGTCGGAAGCCAGCTTGGCGACCGCTTCGAGCAATCGCAGGTGGTCAGTTGCATAGGCCGCCAGGTCTGCGTGATAGAGCGTCAACACGCCCAGCACTTCGTCGCCTTTCATCAGCGGCACGCTCATCGCCGTACGGTATTCGTCGCCGGGTTCAATGTGCGCGGCTTTAAAGTCGAGATGCGGGTCGCAGTTGTACATCGGCTGGCGGTTGGCCGCGACGTAGCCGGTGATGCCCGAGTTGAGCATAATCGACTGCCCTTTGAAGCGCCCGGCATGGCGTCCCGCGGCGTGCATCGCTTCCAGCTCGATTGAATCGGTCTTTTGCAGGTAGAGCACGCAGGTCGTGTAACTGACGATGTCTTGCAGGCGCGACGAAAAGACCGCGAACATATCGCGCAGGTCGAGACTGGTGCCGATGGTCTGGGCGATGTCGTAAAGCGTAATGACTTCGCGGTGCGCGTTGCGAATCTGCTCATACACCGCGCCGCGGTTTTCGGGGCGCTGCGGTGATGTCTGCACCAGGCTGGTAAGCGTCATCCGAGTATTGGTTTGCGTCAGCCGCTGCCGGCGCACCTCTTCTTCAAAGCGCGGCAGTTGCTCAAGGAAGACGCGCACCACCTGCGGGTCGTACTTGGCGCCGGCGCCGGTCTCTAGCAGGGTGATGGCTTCGTCGCGTGTCAGCCCTTTGCGGTACTGGCGATCTTCGCGCGCCGCGTCGAAGCAATCAACCACCGAGAGAATCCGCGCCGTCATCGGTATCTCGTCGCCGCGCAGGCCGTCCGGATAGCCTGTGCCATCCCAGCGCTCGTGATGATGGCGCACGACCGGCACGACCGGGTAAGGAAAGCCGACGCGCTCTAGTATCTCTGCGCCGACCGTCGTGTGGACTTTCATCTTCTCGAACTCGGCGACCGTCAGGGCGCTCGGCTTGTTGAGAATGTAATCGGGCACGGCGAGCTTGCCGATGTCATGCAGCAAGGCTCCGGCCTTCAAGGCTTCGACCTCAACGTCAGAGAGGCCGAACATGCGGCCCATCCCGGTCGCGTAAATCTGCACGCGCTGGACGTGATCGTGGGTCGTTTCGTCTTTGGCGTCAATGGCGATGGCCAGCGCCTCGATAGTGCGCAAGTGCAGGTCGGTCATCTGCTCGGCATGGCTCATCGAGGAGCGCACGCGGTCGAGATAGACCTTGTAGGTGAAATAGGTGATGGCGGCAATCGGCACAGAGATGATGAAGGCGTAAAACGAGATGACCGAAAGCAACTGGACGACGAAGCAGGCGGCCACCGCGCCGGCGAAGTAGGTGATCGAAGTCCACAAGAACGATTCCTGCCATGTCTTGAGCAGGCTCTTTTTGTCGCGCAAGGCGTTCACGATACTGACCAGCCCGGAGTTCACCAGGTAATGCGTCAAGGCCATGGTTTCGGCCATCAGCAGCAGGCGGCCAAAGCTGGTGTGCATCTCTGCCGCCGGCAGCCATTGATCAGCGCCGGTGTGCGCCTCTGGCGGAAAGAGGCCGTTGGCGACCAGGCCGGAAACGAATATCGACAGGCTCATCACCGCGACGTTGAACGGCATGACGCGGCGCTTGTTCGGATACTTCAGCGAGCAGGCCAGCCCGTTGATCCCGGCCAGCACCACCGACGGCATCACGCCATAAAGTATCAGCGAGATGTAGAGGCAGGCGTCGTCGAGGGTCACCGTGCCGGAGGTCTTCGGAATGTGAATGTCTGTGCGCCCGACGACGACGACCGTCACCAGGCTGAGCAGAAGCCAGTTGATATGAAACTGATTGCCGAGGGCGAGATGAGACACAGCACATGCAAAGATAGCCAGGCCGACCGTAGAGACGACGGCGAGAAAGATATTCGAGGCCCGACTTTCCTTCGACGGTTGTGACATCGCCTCACCATGGCGCGGTAGAATCGAATCGGCTCACACAGCGCGTGACGCGCTGACGAAAGTGCGCCCATCCTAGATCAACCCGTGTGCCACATCGCAAGCCGCCCGCGCGGCGGCTAAATTCTTCTGAGTTGTGGCAATGGCGACCCCTCCACAGGGCCTTTTTGGGGCGAATAGCGACTTTTTCTTGATGGTCACGGTGACGGGCGGGCCAGCAGGCGGCGCCGGCAGCCGTTTACGGCCTTGCGCCGGCGAATGGCGGATTCGGTCACAATGAAGGAATCGCCCGGCTGAATCGGTCATTTTTCCGTAACCCGCTCGCGCCGCGCCACGAAGCGGGATAGAATCTTTCAAGCGAAAACCGATGCGGATCACAGAGATTTACCAGAGCATTCAGGGCGAATCGAGCTATGCCGGGCTGCCGTGCGTCTTCGTGCGGACGACCGGATGCGACCTGCGCTGCACGTGGTGCGATTCGGAGTTCACCTTCACCGGCGGCACGCGCATGACGGTAGACGAGGTCATGACCGAGGTCGAAAAGTACGCCTGTCCGCTGGTCGAGCTGACCGGCGGCGAGCCGCTCTTGCAACCGGAAATTTATGAGCTGGCGACGCGGCTGTGCGACGCCGGCCATCGGGTGCTGATCGAAACCGGCGGCCACCGCGACATCTCGAAGCTCGACCCGCGCGTCGTTCGCATCATGGATTTGAAGTGCCCGGCGTCGGGCGAATCGGAGAAGAATCTCTGGTCGAATCTCGAAGACCTGCGCCCGGCGGACGAAATCAAATTCGTCCTCGCCGACCGCAACGATTATGAGTGGACGCGGCAGGTGATTCGCGACCACCGGCTCGAAGACCGCGCGCATATCCTGCTCTCGACCGCATTTGGTCAGGTCGAGCCGCGGCAGGTGGTCGCCTGGATGTTGGAAGACGGTTTGCGGGCGCGCTTTCAGCTCCAGCTTCACAAGTTCATCTGGCCGCCGGACGCGCGCCGCCGCTGAGGCAGGAGGCAGGAGGCAGGAAGCAGGAGGCAGTTCTCGGAATCGGCAACGTTTTACTGCATAGCAGCAAGCGATAAATCAGTTCTGAACTGCCTCCTGCTTCCTGCCTCCTGCTTCCTGCCTTACATCCCCATGATGTTATAGCCGCTATCGACGTGAATGATCTCGCCGGTCATGCCGCGCGACATATTCGACAACAGGAAGAGCGCCGCGTCGGCGACTTCCGATTGATCGATGTTGCGGCGCAGCGGCGCGTGGTTGCGCATGTGCTCAAGTATCTTCGAGAAGCCGCCGATGCCTGCCGAAGCCAGGGTCTTGACCGGCCCGGCGGAGATGCCATTGACGCGAATGCCCTGCGGGCCGAGATTCGCGGCCAGGTACTTGACGCTCATGTCGAGCGCCGCCTTGGCAATTCCCATGATGTTGTAGCCGGGAATGACGCGCTCGCCGCCCAGGTAAGACAGGGTGATGATGCTGCCATTGCGCCCTTCCATCAGCGCCGCCGCCTGCCGCGCAATCGCCGTCAGCGAGTAAACGCTGATGTCGTGAGCGATGCGATAGCCTTCGCGTGAGGTGTTGATGTAATCGCCTTCAAGCTCTTCGCGCAGCGCGTAAGCGACGCCGTGAACGACGAAGTCGAGGCCGCCAAGTTCGTCCCGCAATTGGGCGAAGACGGCGACGATGTCTTCGTCTTTGCTCACATCGCAGGGCAACACCAGCGGATTGTTCAACTGCTCGGCCAGCTCGCGGGCGTTCTCTTCGAGCCGCTCGCCCTGGTAAGTGATACAGATGCGCGCGCCGTCGTCATTAGCGCGGCGAGCGATGGCCCATGCCAGGCTGCGCTTATTGGCGACGCCGAATACGACGCCCGTCTTTCCTTCTAAGAGCATGTTTCTCCTATCCGGGTGCCGGGTGTCGGGTGCTGGATAATGCGGCGCTCTCTTCCCAATCTCCAACACCCAGCACCCGACACCTAACGCCCAGCACCCATCTCCTACTGCCGTTTCTCAGGCGTGATCTTCAACACCATGTCGCGCCCGTCGCGGCGAATAGCGATTTCGACTTCCTCGCCGCCGCGCAATTCGCCGAGCGCGTAGGTGTAATCATAGACGTTCTTCACCGGCGTCTTGCCGAGCCGCGTGATCAGGTCGCCGGCCTTGAGCCCGGCTCGCTCGGCGGGCGAGCCGGCGCGCACGCCGTCGAGTTTCATGCCGCCGCTCTGATCCGCGTAGTTGGGGATCGTGCCGAGGTAGACGCGAAAGCCGCCGGCGGTCGGCTTCGATTCGCTCTTCACTTTGACAAAGGCGATGCGTTGCGGCTCGTCGGCAACCGCCGTGGCAATCTCGCGCACGAAAGCGGCGACCTGGCGGATGCCTTCGGCATTGATCTTATCGGCGGTGTCGCTCGGCTTGTGATAATCGTCGTGCGTCGAAGTGAAGAAAAACAGCACGGGGATGTCTTTGACATAGAACGACTGGTGATCGCTGGGGCCGAAGCCGTCCTGCCCGTAGCTCAGCTCAAAGCGGCTCTGGGAGCCATTTCCAGCCGGCATCGCCTTGACCGCGCCGGCGGCGTTGAGGCGCTCGACGAGCGGCTTCCACGCCGGGCTCGTGCCCATGCCGCCGATGAACAGCGAGCGGTTGCGCAATCGCCCGACCATGTCCATGTTGAGCATCGCCACGGTTGAAGCGATGGGCACCGGCGGATTTTTGGTGTAAGCCGCGGAGCCCAGCAAGCCGAGCTCTTCGCCGGAAAAGGCGACGAAGACGACGCTGCGTTTGAGCCGCTCGCCGCTGGCCATCGCATGCGCCAGCTCGAGCAGCGCCGCGGTGCCCGAAGCGTTATCGTCAGCGCCGTGATGAATCTGGCCGTCGGGGTTGGCGGCAAGCGATTCCGGCCCGCCCAGTCCCAGGTGGTCGTAATGCGCGCCGATGACAATGTATTCGGAGGCCAGTTGCGGGTCGCTGCCCGGCAGCAGCCCGACGATGTTGGCGGCATTGCCGTTCACCTTGATGACGTCGCTCTTGAAGGTAGCGGTGACGCGGTCGGCGGACGAATCCTTGGTGATCGTCGGGCGCTTCCCTGGGAAATTTGCCAGGCGCGTCTTGGCACGCTCGACGGCGTCAGCGCCGCTGAATTCGCTCTTGACCGGTGTGGTTTTCTTATCTTCAAGAATCGCGTTGGCGACGACGCGGCTGATGACCACCGCCGGGATGCCCGCGTCGAGGAAGTTCAAATCGTGATGCAGGCGCGATAGGCGGTCGTGCTGAAAGACTTTCTCTTCGCTGATAAAGATGACGCCGCGCGCCTGTTTCTCGCGCGCCTTCAACGTCTTGTTTTGAATCTCCAGGCCGGGCTGGGTGTACTGGGCGAAGCGCCCGTGCGGATTGTCGCCGTCGGGGCTGCCGCGCAGGATCATCACCAGCTTGCCTTTCACGTCCATGCCGTCATAGTCGTCGTACGGCAATTCGGGCGCGCTGATGCCGTAGCCGGCGAAGACGACTTCGCCGGTCGCCGCTTCCGGCGAAGAAAAAGCCAGCGGCATGAAGTCGTCGCCGACCTTGTAGTTCTGCTCACTCTTCGCCGCTTTCACCTGAAACATATTCCGCGGGCCAAGCTCGACGCGCGCCACGAAGCTGAACGGTTGCAGGTAGCCGGCCTTGGAAGCGGGCTTGAGGCCGGCGTCGCGGAATTGCTTTTCGATGTAGCGGGCGGCGAGGTCTGCGCCGGGAGTGCCGGCGCGGCGGCCCTGCAACGGGTCGGAGGCGAGATAGCCGACGTGCTCGCGAATGCGCTCGCTCGAAAGCTCGGCGGGCGCATTGGCCTGCTGGTCAAAGTCAGGCGCGGCGCTCGCCGGTTGGAAGGCCGGCGCGGCGGCGCTGAGCAAAAACGCGATGGCGAGAACCAGCAGGAGAATCTTTCGTGAGTTCATGCGAGCTTACTCCCTATGGGTGAACGTCAAGCGCACTGAAGATGCAGAATCGGTTGTCAAACTGAAGGCGGCGGCGCGCGTCGCCAGCCGATGGCTCATCATAGCCAGCCGTGCGAACGAGTGTCAATGGCCGCAGGCTGACGCCAGGCCGCCGCGCCATTGGCGAGAGGCTATAGCCTTGCCACATATAATGTTTTTGCAATAGATTTCAATTGCTGGAAGGTAGAGTTGACGATACAATTTATATTAGTAATGACGTTAGTAATGATTGCTGTCGGTAAAGATTGTCCCGAATAATCCTGAAATTATGCTGAAGACCGATTGACGGCAAAACCGCTGCGAGTGTGTCAGCGATTCGTCTCGTAGACTTCATCAAGTGATGATTCTCAGGTTGTTGAAACAAGAGCTTGCGTCACAGTAGCGCCAGGCTCGTCAGAAGAAGGAGTGCCCATGTCCGTTGACCAATTCCTGTCTAAACGCCTGCTCGCGGTGTGTTTGACGATGGCCGCGCTGTTCAACTGGGTGTTACTACCGGCCAGCACGTCGGCAAGCGCGGCGACCGCGCCAGAATTGGCTTTGAGCCCGACGGTCGGCGAGACCGCACGGGCGCGAGCGCGGGCGGCTTATGGCGATCTGCCGATGCGCTTTGAACGCAATCAAGGGCAGTTCGACGAGCGCGTCCGCTACGCCGCACGCGGCGCGGGCTACGCGCTCTGGCTGACCGCTGACGGAGCTGTGCTGAGCTTGCTCGGCGGCGCGCGCCAGCCCGCAGACGACGCGGCGCAGGACGAACTCGCGCAAGCCGAGCGGAGCGCGTCGGCCCGCGAAGCAGCGACGGCGGTGATCCGCATGAAACTGCTCAACGCCAACCCGGCGGCAAACGTGACGGGCACAGAGGAGATGGCCGGGCGCAGCAATTACTTCGTCGGCAAGGACGCGGCGAAGTGGCGCGCCGGCGTCAGCAACTATGCGAGGGTGGCGGTGCGCGGCGTCTACCGCGGCGTCGACATGGTCTACTACGGCAACGGGCGGCAGTTGGAGTATGACTTCAACGTGGCCGCAGGAGCCAATCCTGCGGCTATCGGCTGGCGCATTGCGGGAGCCAAACGGCTGCGCGTTGACGCAACGGGCGAGCTGGTGATGGCGACGGCGGCGGGCGAGGTGCGGCAGCACAAGCCTGTGGCCTATCAGGAGATCAACGGCGAGCGGCGCGAGGTGGCGGCGCGCTACGTGCTGCGCGGCAAGAACCGTGTGAGCTTTGCGCTTGGCCATTACGACCGCCGCCAGCCGCTGGTGATCGATCCGGTGCTGGGGTATTCGACCTACCTCGGCGGCAGCAATGATGACGAGGGCCATGCCATTGCGGTGGATGGGGCGGGCAATGCCTACGTCACCGGGCTGACTTTTTCGACGGACTTTCCAACGGCCTCTGCGGTGCAGCCATTGGGGGGCGCCCTGCCTGACCTCTTTGTGGCGAAGCTGAATGCCAACGGCACGGCCCTGGTCTATTCGACCTACCTCGGCGGCAGCGATTATGATGATGCCAATAGCATTGCTGTCGATACGGTGGGCAATGCTTATGTCACGGGCTTCACGCAGTCGCTAAACTTCCCGACCGTCAACCCTCTGCAATCGCCGCACGGCAATCTCATATCAAACTCGGATGCCTTCGTCGCTAAGCTGAATGCGGCGGGCACGGCGCTGGTGTATTCCACCTACCTGGGCGGCAATGGACGGGACAAAGGGCTGTCCATTGCTGTGGACGCCACCGGCAATGCCTGCGTCGCCGGGTGGACGACCTCGACCGATTTTCAAACCGTCAACGCCTTGCAGGCGACGCCCGGCGGCAATGGCGATGCGTTTGTGTCGAAGTTGAATGCCGCGGGCACAGCGTTTGTCTATTCGACCTATCTGGGCGGTGATGGCGGCGACTGGGGGGCTGCCATTGCCGTTGATAACGCCGGCAGCGTGTATGTGGCGGGCGCGACCAATTCGCCCAATTTCCCGCTGGTCAACCCCATACAGTCCGATTTCAAATGCAAGACGGCATTTAAGACACTCGACGGGGCAGCGAACTGGGCGGCCATGAACAATGGCCTGCCGGTTTATGCTGAGGTGGATGCCCTGGCCGTTGACCCACAAACGCCATCCACGGTTTATGCCGCCACCTCGCCGCCCGGCGTTTACAAAAGCACGGATGGCGGCGACACCTGGAGTACGTCGAGCAACGGGTTGCCGCAAGCGACGTTGAACGCCCTGGCGGTCAGCCCGGCGACGCCTTCAACCTTATTTCTGGCGACGGCCAACGGCGTTTACCGAAGCACGGACGCGGGAGCGAGCTGGAGCGTAGCCGGCCAGTCTTTTGGTCCCGCATATTCTATTGCGTTCGATCCAGTGAACCCGGCAAATGTCTACGTCGGCAGGAACAACAGCGTCTCCAAGAGCACGGACGGCGGCAACAGTTGGGCGACGCCGCAGTTTTATGGCGATGGTTATCTGCCCGGCGCTGTTCATGCAATCGCCGTTGACCCGAATACGCCGTCAACGCTTTACATCGGCGGCAAGGGCATATTCAAGAATACGGTCGGTGGCGGCGGCGACTACTGGGAACCTGCCGGCTTCGTAAACTCATCGCAGACGATCTACTCTTTGACCATCGATCCAACCAACTCGGCAACGATTTATGCGGCCACCTCCTACCATATCTATAAGTCCACGGATGGCAGCGGCACCTGGAGCCAGCTTGATAATAATCCCGTCCAAAGTATCCGCGCTCTGGTGATTAATCCGGCGGTCACCTCGACGCTTTACGCGGCAGTCTATGGCGGCGGCGTGATTAAGAGCATGGACGGCGGCGGCAGTTGGGCCACCGTGAACAATGGCTTGAGTAATCTGTTGGCAACAGCGCTGGCCATTGACCCGCAAAACCCGTCGAGGCTTTATACCGGCGCGGCGGTCGCGGGCGACGGCTTTGTCGCGAAACTGGACGCGGCGGGCGCGGCGCTGACCTATTCGACTTATCTCGGCGGCAACGAGGCCGATTCGTGCGCCGCCATCGCCGTGGATGCCGGCGGCAATGCATATGTCACGGGGCCGACGACGGCAAACGACTTTCCCACCGTCAATCCACTGCAAAGCTATAGCGGCGGCAATGACGTCTTCGTCGCGAAGTTGAATAACACGGGCACGGCCCTGGCCTATTCGACCTATCTCGGCGGCAGCGGGTATGACACGTCCTATGGTCTGGCGATTGACGGGACAGGTAACGCCTTCGTGACGGGCTACACGCTGTCGGCAGATTTCCTGGCGACCGACCCGGCGCGAACTTACGCTGACGCGTTCGTGGCCGGCTTGAACCCGGCGGGTAGCGCGCTCATCTATTCGACTTCGCTCGGCGGCCAGACCAATGAGGAGGCCGGCAAAGGCATCGCCATTGACCCTGCCGGCAATGTTTACGTCACGGGCTACACGGGGGCTGCCGACTTCCCGGTGACGCCGGGAGCCTGGCAAACCGTCTCGCACGGCTATCACGATGCCTTCATAACGAAGATTGCTTTCACCTGTTCACCGAGCCTGGCGGCGGCAAGCGCGGCGTTTACCACCAGAGGCGGCAGCGGCAGCGTGAAGGTGCAGGCAGCCGCCGGCTGCGCCTGGCAGGCGACGAGCAACGCCGGTTGGATCATCATCGCTTCTGCCCGCGATGGCGTCGGTGATAGCGACGTGAAATTCGAAGTGCGCGAAAATCCAGACGGCGCATTCCGCACCGGCACGCTGACGGTCGGCGAACAGACATTCACCATCTACCAGGCGGGCGCAGGGTCTGAGAATTGTCAGGTAGCTCTCAACTCCGCGTTTGCGGCCTACCCGGCCAGCGGCGGCTTCGGCTCGACGTACGTGAGCGCAGGGGCGGGCTGCACCTGGACAGCGCAGACGAAGGCGAGTTGGATTACGATCACCCCGGCAACCAATGGAACGGGCAGTCAACTCGTCAATTACACGGTGGCGGTCAACCCGAGCGGCGCGGCGCGCAAAGCCACCATCCGCATCGGCGGGCAGACCTTGTCAGTCAAGCAGAAGGGTCACTGATTTGATGAACGCCTGGGGCGCGGCTCATTCGACGGTGGCGACGGCTTCGCGCTTGAAGAGGCGCGGCACGCCGCAAAGCAGCGCTAGAAAGGTCAAGGCGAGCAGTATGGCGGGGGTCTGCACGCCCTGCGTCGTCGCCAGCATCGGCGCGCGCAGCAACGAGAGCAACTGCGGCAGGCCCATCGTTACCAGCAGCGCCCACCATGCCCAGCGCTCGCCGCGACGATAGGGCACGAGCACGACAAACAGGCCGAGCAGCGCGTAGCCGAGCGCCCAGGTTGCGGCGGTCGCCCGCCGCCCACGTATGGCTTTCACAGCGTCTTCGTTGCCGGTCGCCGCGCGGACGTCATTCAGCGTATAGCCCGGCGCGATACTTTCCTGCGACCAGGTGTAGGCAATCCGCAACGATTGAGCCGCCAAGATCGCCGTCGCCGCCAGCACCACAAACATCAGCACCCAGCTTGCCAGGAACAAGATTCTCGCGCCTTTCATCGTCGCTCCTTTTTGCTTACTGAATTCCCGCCAGGGCCGCCGCCAGCAGGATGGTCTTCTTGACGCCGCGATAATACGGCTCGATCTCGCACCACTCGCCGAGCGAGTGATCGCCGCCGCACGGCCCGGCGCCGGTCGAGAAGGCGTTGAGCCCGGCCAACAGCGCGACGTTTGAATTGTTCGAGCCGGTCGGCGACACCGTGACGTTTTCAAACCCCATCGCGCGATGCACCGCTTCGCCCATGCGCACGCCGAACGATTCGCGGTTGCCCGGCAGTTGCGCCGCCGGCAGCTTCTCTTCGACGTCTTCGACCTTCAACTGAAAGCCGGCGCGCTCGGCCTCTTCGCGGCAGATGTCGGTGATGCGCTTCTCGAAATCATCAATGGCCTTCTGGTCGGTCGAGCGCAGATCAACCGTAAACCATGCGTCGGCGGCCTTGGCATTGACCACTTCAGCGCCGCCGAGCATGCCGATGTTGAGGTTGACATCCGGCTGCTGCGGCAGCTCAAGCTGGTAGATGCGCGAGATGGCGCGCGCCAGCGGCAGGCTCGCCGAGTAAGGCGGCGTCTTTGAGCGCGTGTGGCCGCCCGGCCCGATGAAATGAAACTTGTACCAGTTGATGCCGATGCCGCCATAGGTCAGCCCCTGATAGCCGCCGTCGAGCGCGACGTACTGGCCGATGCGCTCTTTGTTCTCCTGAATAAAATGCTTGGCGCCGCCAAACGAAGTCTCTTCGGCGACGGTGAAGACGAAGAGCAGATCGCTCTGCGTCTTGACGCCGGCTTCGTTCATGGCGCGGATCGCCGCGAGCAAGGCTTCAACGTTGCGTGTGTCATCACCGACGCCGGGCGCGTAGATTTTGCCGTCGCGAATTTCCGCCTTGATCTTCAAGCCTTCCTGAAAGACGGTGTCGAGGTGTGCGTCAAAGACCACGGGCTTGCCCGTGCCCGCGCCTTTGCGGACGGCAATGACATTGCCAACGGTGTCGCTATAGACTCGGTCGAGCTTATAGGTTTCAAGCAACCGCTTAACGAAAGCGGCGCGCGGCTGTTCTTTGCCCGACGGCGCGTTGATCTCGGTAATCGTCTTCCACTCGTTCAGGATGTCGTCGCGGTGCGCGTCAATATAATCAAACGCCCGCTTGAGTTCGGCGCGCTCCATGATAGCTTTCGCCTGAGCGTTGTAATCCTGGGCTTGTACAGTAACCGAAACCACTGCCGCGCAGATGAGCGCAGCCACCAGCTTTCTCATTTTTGCTCCCCGTTGATGGATTGAATTGACGAAGCCGTATTGTAAAGGCGCGCGGCGAGCAGGAGCAACAGAGAAGGAGGCAGGAAGCAGGAAGCAGGAGGCAGTCAGGAAAAAGGCAGCAAGTGTTGAGCGATGACTCACGCTTGCTGCCTTTGAATGTTGGCAGCCGGTTTTACTGCTTCCTGCTTCCTGCCTCCTGCCTCCTTCCCATTACGGGTTCGCGGCGCGGCGCGGGCGCGGCGCATCGGCTTCCGAAGTGCGGCGCATGGCCGGGTCGTGGACGCGCGGGCGGCCTGACAGACGCCACTCGATGCGCTTGATGGCGAGGTGAGCGATCTCCGAGGTCTCGGCCCCCGAAGTCTGCGCGATAGGCTGCAACTCTCTGATGGTGTCGGCGTCGCCGATGCGGCCCAGAATATCGATGACCTGCTGGCGGACGATGCGGTTGCTCGAACGCACGTGCGGGTAGAGGTCGGCCGGATGGGCTTCCATCAGGTAAGCGCGCGCCTGGTCTTGCTGGTCGGTGTCGAGCTTGCGGATGATGTTCTGAATGTTCGGGCGACTGCCCATCTTGTAGAGCGCGAAATACTCGGCGAGCTTGACGTCGCCATTGCCTTCGGTCAAGACCAGCCGCGAGATTTGATCGAGATAACGCGCCTCGCCAATGCGCGCCAACCCTTCAAAGGCGTACTGGCGGCGGTCGCCATCTTTGTCCGTCATGTTCTCGACGAAGGTTTGCTCGGCGCGGTCGTCGCCGATCAACGACAGCGCCCACAGCGCCGCTTCGTCGCGCGGCGGCAGATAGCTGAGGCGGCCTTTCACCTTGTGCATGACTTTGGCCACCGTGCCTTTCTTCTCCGGCCCCAGCCCGTAAACCGACAGCAGCGGCTCGACCGCCGCCCGGTACTTGAGCAAGCCTGCGGCGACCATCGCCTGGGTGCGGACTTTGTGATTCGAGTCGCGGAAGTAGGGGATGAGGTAGCGGCCCGCCGCCGGGTCGCCGATCTTGATGAAGGCGCGAATCACGTCAATGCGCACGTCCTGGTCGGCGTTCAAGGCGTCGGCGAGTTGCGGGATGGCCGTCCCGCCGCGCAGCACGCCGAGGGCGCGAATGGCCGACACCCGCACGTCGCGCACGCCGTCGCCGCGTGCCGTGTCGCCGAGCGCTTGAATGATCTCGGGCTGGACGAAGATGTACGGCTCGACGATGGCATGGTCGCTGGTGTCGAGAAACGGGTTGAACCAGTTCCAGCCGTCGCGGCGGTTGGTGATGAAATCGATGTCATGCTCGGTGTAGAGCATGACCAGCGCTTTGACGGCGGCGTCGCGCACAGGGTCGCTGGGGTCTTTCAACGCGCCGAGCATGTCTGGAAGCGCCGTAAAGTCTTTGAGCTTGCCGAGGGCGTTGACCGCTTCAAGGCGGACCTCGCGGTCATCGTCTTTGCGGGCGCTGACGGCGAGCGCTTCGACGGCGAGCTGGTTGCGCTCGCGGCGCTCGCCGAGCTTGCGCGCGGCGTCGCGGCGCGTCGAGACGTTCGGACTTTTCAAATAAGCGAGCAAGGTTTCAAGCGATTCGTCGCTGGCATGGATGGCGGTGGCGAACAGGATAAGAGCCACAGCGGCGCACAAGGTTCGCGCGAAAGTCGTATGCATAACGAAACACCTCTGGAGCGAGACTGTTGGCCGTTTGGATTGAGGCCGAGGGGCTTGCTTTGCGGGAACCTGTCCTTCCGATGAGCTATTGTCTGCCCGCCGCCGCGTCTAAGTCAAGCGCCGACCGGCAGCCCTCAGGGCCTATTCATTCTCGAATAACCATCGGATATAAACCGCCAAGACGCCAAGATCGCCAAGAAAAGCTCGGCGTTCTCTTGGCGTCCTTGGCGTCTTGGCGGTTCAAGTCCAGAGAATAAATAGACCCTGCGGCAGCCCTACGCACGGGGCGCGGCGGCGACGAAGGGTTCGGGCCATTTAATAGATGGCTCTTCATGCGAGCCAGATCATTCACGGCGTCACCTTCAACAAACCAGCGGCGTTCTCCCAAAGAATTCGCCGCTTGTCTTCCGCCGTCAGATAGTCCGCTCGCTTAATGGCCTGCACCGCCGGCGTGATCATCTGCGGCCATACCATCTGGTCCGAGCCGAACAGTATCCGGTCGCTGCCGACCGTCTCGACCGCTTCCTTCAGCATCCGATTAAACACGCTCGGGCCAAGAATCCAATTGACCACCGCCGTGTCGAGATAGACATTGGGGTAAGCATAGAGCATATAGAGGGCGTGATCAGCGAACGGCCAGCCCATGTGCATGATGACGACCTTGAGCTTCGGGAAGCGAATCACCACATCTTGAAGGAGCAAAGGGTCGCCCAGCTCGACTCTAAACTTCGGCGAGACCAACTGCTGTGGCTCCGGGCCGTCTAAGCCCGTGTGAAAGAATACCGGGATGCCTTTCCGTTCGCAGACTTCATAGTAAGGAAATAGCATCGGATCATTCAGCGCCAGCCCGTCATAGGCGAGCCCCAGTTCGCCCATCGCCCGCCATTTGCCCTGGTCAATTTCACGCTCGAACTGCATGGCCGCGGCCCGGTGATCCTTCGTGTCGGGCGACGTGTCGGGCGTGAACGAAGGGAGGAACCGACCGGGGTGAGCTTTCGCCCAGCTCTGCACCAGATCATTCTCGCCGCTGAGCACGCCCAGTCGCACATTGTTGCTGTCCATGTAGGCAATCGTTCGCTTCAACAGCGCCGCCGGATCGGTCACCATGCGGTTGGCGGTCTTGCGGTGCGCGCCGAAGCTGGCCGAGTCGGCTTTCTTATAGGGTTCCGGGCTTGTTGCATGCAGGTGAACGTCGAGCGCCTTATCGTCGAGGGGCTTGATTCTTTTAGTCGGCGTCTGCCCGGCAGAAGTCGAACACGCGATCAGAAAGACGGCCACTAGCGCGCCATATTTCATCGTCTAGCCTTTCATCTATGGTTTTACGGCAAACAGGTTTTATGCCGGATCGGTTATCACGTCAACCTGCAATCGTGTAAGACAGTCGAGCAACGAACAGCCACCGTTGGGCTAGAGCTTCGGCAACGCTTGCCGGTTTTTGAACATGTCGCGCCAGAGGTCGCCTTTCTTTGCCAGCCGCCGCGGCACCGTCTTGATCGTGAAATCGCCGATCTCGAAGCCGCGCGCGATCTCTTGCCAGGTGATGGGCGTTGAAACGCTGGCTCCCGCTTTGGCGCGCACCGTGTAAACCGCCGCCGCCGCTTTGCCGCGCGCGTTCTGCTGCCAGTCTACGTAAACCTGATCTTTCTTGCGCTCGGCAATCCGGCGCTCGACCGTGGCGATCCGCGGCACGCGCTCGGCGACGCGCTCGGAGACCTGCTCGGCAAAGCGCGCCACCACTTCGTAATCATAGCGCCTGACTAGCGGCACATAGATGTGAATGCCTGCCGAGCCCGAAGTCTTTGGATAGCCGGTGAGCTTCAGCGCTTTCAACACGTCGCGCAAAATCAGCGCCACCTGACGGACGTTCGCGAACGGCGAGCCGTGCGGGTCGAGGTCGAAGACCACATAATCCGGGTGATCCAGATCGCCGACGCGCGAATGCCACGGGTGCTGCTCGATAGTGCCCATGTTGACCAGATAGATGAGCGCCGCCAGATCGCTATACACCGCATAATTGATCGCCCGTCCGGCTTCGCTCTGCAACTCAATCGTCTTTAACAGGTCGGGCGCGTCTTCGACGTTGTGCTGAAAAAACATCGGCGCGCGAATGCCGTTCGGGTAGCGTTTGAGGATCGTCGGGCGGTCTTTCAGGTAAGGCAGCATGGTCTTGCCGACGGCTAGGTAGTAAGCCAGCAGGTCGCCTTTCGTATAGCCCTCGTCCGGCCAGTAGACGCGGTCGAGGCTGGTGACTTCGACCGTAGTGCGCCCGATGCGCAGCCGCCGGTCGCCGGCAGGTTCAGGTTCTTGAAGAAAGCTCGTCGTCGAGATAACTTGATCGTCGTGCGGTCGGGTCGGGTTGGCGCGGCGCGGCATCCGGTGTCCGCCTTTCGCTTCAGGATTTCGGCGCGTAATAGCCACGGCGGGCGCGCACGTTGAGCGCTTTGCCGCGCGCCGTGACCGTCAAGCGTCGCCAGCGTCCATCGTGTTTCTTGTTCGTCGGGTAGAAGCTCAGGGTGTATTGATTACGCAGCTCGTCAACGATGTTGGTAAAAGCCGATTCGAGGTCGTTGCCCTGCGGCGTGTGGACGTAGCGCCCGCCGGTCTGCGCCGCGAACTCTTTCAGCTCGCCGCGCCCGTGCCGCAGCATCAGCGCTTCCTGCGTGCTGCCCATCAGCGTGTTGTCGTCAATCAGATCGATGGTGTAGACGACGATGCCCGCGGCCAGCGCCCGCTTCATGGCCGACTCGAAGGTCGCCTTCGAGCTTAGATTATCCCAGCCGTCCGAGATCAGCAGGATGGCGCGGCGTTTTTCCGAGCGCGCCGCGAGCGCCGCCACCGCTTCGTCCATGCAGTCGTAGAGGCGCGTACGGTCTTCGGCTTTCGTATCCCATATGGCGTCGGCGATGTCGCGCAAGTTGGTGAAGTCCTGAACCTGCCGCACCTTGTTGTTGAAGCCGTAGACCGCCACTTGATCGTCGTCGCGGATGTGATCGATGAACGCCGCCGCGGCGCCGCGCACCTGGCCGAACTTGTATTCCATGCTGCCGCTCATATCGATCAGGATGGCGGCGGCAAACGGCGACTCTTCGGCGGAAAACGAATTGATCGTCTGCGCCGCGTCGTCTTCAAAGAGCGCGAAATCTTTAGCCCTGAGGCCGTGCGCGTACTGGCCGGCGGCGTCGGTCACCGTGACGTTGACGACGACGAGGTCGGCGCGCAGCGTCACCACGTCATCCTGTTCGGCTTCGGGCGGCGCGGCGGCGGGCTTATCCGGTTGAGTCGCGCGGGTCTTCTTCTCTTGCGGCGGCGCGGCGGCGCTAAAGCCTGGCAGCGCCAGCAGCACGACGAGCATCAGCAATGCGGCGCAGCTTGCCGGTCGCCCGCGCCGGGCGTCTGATGATTTCGGCTGGTCGCAGCGCTTGCTCAACATCAGTCTGCTTTCAAGGTACGGCGGATATGCTGGGCGAGATGAATGATATCGTTGGCGTTGCCGATTACCGTGGCCGAGACGACAAAGCGCGTCTGCTCTTTGACGCATTTCTGCACCTTGTCGGCGGCAGCGCTCATCTGTTCGACCGCGTCGTTGAGCGGCTTGTGCTGAAGGTCTTCGGCGTGGTCATCCACTTCGCCGCCGCCGGCCTGCGTCAGAATGCGCTTGGCGAGCTTTTCAATCGTGCCGACTTTCTTCAGATCGTCGCCGGCCAGTTTGCCTGTGTCACGGAAGGCGCGCGCCACTTCGATTGAAAGCGACGACAGCTTATCGGCGTCGTCGAGCGCTTTCTTGTACTCGGCGTCGGCGCGCGCAATCTCCATGCGGACGCGCATGTCGTCGGGCAGGTGCGATTGTTCTTGATCGCGGGGGGTTGGCATACGGGCGGGCGGTGGTGTCGGGACCGCCGCCGGAGCTTGCGCTGCCGCTGAGGTCGCAGCCAGCAGCACAAAGGCGAGCAGCATAAAAGCAGTCTTTGCCATATGGACTCTCGGCGCGCTCTAGTGTCGGGCTATTTTAATTATTATCACAGCCGCGGCGGCGGCTTCAAACGCCGCGCGATAGGCAAGCGCGCGCCGCCTCCGAGCCCAGCGAGCCCCGTATGGCATCAGGCCAGCCGTGTCCGGCGCATCACACTAGCTTCTGAAGACGCGAGCGAGGTAGATTTCTGTAAGCAGCATCACAAAAAACGGCAGCACGAAAACCACCGCTGCGGCCAGCGCCTGCGCCGCGTCCTGGCTATTAATCAGCGGCAGCAGCGTGACGTGCAGCGCCATCGCCACAAGCGCCAGCATGCTCATCAGCATCCCTGCAAAACGGTTCGCCGACTGCCAGGCAACGTCGTTGGCCATCGAGCGCGGCGAGCCATAGCCGAGCAGCCAGTTGCGCCGCAGGCGCGGCGAAAACCAGTACATGGTTGCGCCACAGAGGATCAGCAACAGATCGCTGACAACTAAAAGGTCTTCATAGATCGTCATAAAGCAGTCCACCCAACGGATTTTTTACACGTTCTTTTTCTCGAAAAGAGGGGCGTGATTTCCCTAGCACCTCCATTTAATCCGACCGGCGCCGCATGCGTCAAGATAAGAGGAATTGCAATTTTCTTATTTTTGCGCGGCCCGCGGGCGCGTTGACTTCCGAGGCGAAGCTTTTTATAACCTCATAGACCGCTGATTGAAGGAGAGTGACGATGAAAATCGGAATGTCGTTGCCGCAACTGGGGCAGCAGGCGTCGGCTGAAAGCCTGATCGCCGTCGCCCGCCGCGCCGAAGAACTGGGTTATGATTCGCTGTGGGTGTTGGAGCGCTTGCTCTGGCCGCTCAACCCGCAGGAGCCTTACCCCGCCGCGCCCGACGGCAAGCTGCCCGAAGCTTACCAGACCGTTCTCGACCCCATCGAAACCCTGACTTTCGTCGCCGCCCACACCTCGACCATCGAGCTGGGCACGAGCGTGCTGGTGCTCGGCTATCACACGCCGATCCAACTGGCGCGGCGGCTGGCGACGCTCGATCTGCTGTCGAAGGGCCGCGCCCTGGTCGGCTTCGGCGTCGGCTGGTCGCGTGACGAATTTCAAGCCGCCGGCACGCCGTTCGAGCGGCGCGGGGCGCGCGCTGACGAATTCCTCGAAGCTCTGCTGGCGCTCTGGACAAAAGACCCGGTGGCGTTCGACGGCAACTACTATCACATTCCCGAATCCAAGGTCGGCCCGAAGCCTGTGCAGAAACCGCACCCGCCGATCTACATCGCCGGCTTCGGCCCGTACACCTTCGAGCGCGCCGTCAAATATGGCCAGGGGTGGAACCCTTCGGGCATGCCGTCATTCGAATGGCTCGAAGGCATGATCAAGCAATTTCACGAGACCGCCGAGCGCGCCGGACGCGAGCCGATGGAAGTCGTCTTTCGCGCTTTCACGATGGTCTTCGAGCAGTCCGTCCCTGAGCGCCACCCGATGATGGGCACGCTCGCGGAGATCAAAGAAGACATCCAGCGGCTGCGCGACATCGGCGTCACGCACTTGATTCATTCGCCAACGGCCATCGGCTTCGATCCATCGGCGACGACGGACGACGCCCTCGCCCTGATCGAGCGGTTGCTCGAAATCTCTCGTTAAGCGACGGCTGATATGCGCAGCGTCAGCGTGATTATCCCGACCTGGAATGGCCGCGGGCTGCTCGCGGAGTTCCTGCCCTCCGTCCTGGCCGCCATCAACGGGTACCGCGACCGGCACGGTGCCAAGGCTGAATTGCTGGTCGTGGATGACGCCAGCACAGATGACACGCGTGATTGGCTTGCGGCGAATTATGGCGGCCAATCTTCGCTGCGCGTTGTGGCACTGACAGAGAATCTCGGCTTCCTGCGCGCTGTCAACCGCGGCTTTTCCGAAGCGCGCCATGACGTCGTCTTCCTGCTCAACAACGACGTGCGCGTCGAGGCCGACGCCATCGCCCCGCTGGTCAGCCACTTCGATGACGGGCGCGTCTTTGCCGTGTGTAGCAAAGCTTACCGTCTGGGCACGGGCTTTCTGGACGGCGCCGGCAAGCTCGGCTTATTCGAGCGCGGTTTCTGGCGCGTCTTTCTCAACTACGACATTCTGCCGACGCGGCTGCCGCAAGTCGCGTCGCCCTTCTATTCTTTTTTTGCGAGCGGCGGCTATGTCGCTTATGATGCGGCCAAGCTCGCGGCGCTCGGCGGCTTCTGCGGATTGCTGGCGCCCAATTACTGGGAAGACGTTGAAATCTGTTATCGCGCCTGGAAGCGCGGCTGGACGGTCGCGTACGAGCCGGCAAGCGTCGTCCATCACGTCAGCAGCGCGACCCTCGGCGACGCGCGGCAGCGCCACGTCCGGTTGATTAGCGAGCGCAATCGCTTGCTGATGACCTGGATCAACCTGCACGATCCGGCGTGGTTTGCCGCGCATCTGGCGTGGCTCGGGCTGAAGCTGCTGGGCGCGGCTCTCAGTCTCGACAGCATCTACTGGCAAGCGTTCTGGCAAGCTCTCGGAGAGCGGCGCGCTGTCCGAGAGCTACGCCGGCAAGAAAGAGCGGCGGCGGCGCGCACAGACCGCGAGCTTGCGGCCATCTTCACGGCGCTGGCCGCAAGCGAATGGGTTGCGGTCATGCGCAACGTCAAAGATTACGATCAGTATTTGCAACTGCGGCGCGCATTGGAAAACGGCTCGACCTGAGCAATCATGGCCTTGGTGATCGATCAGCAGCTTGGCAAATTCATCCGTGGCCATCGCGTCGCGCGGCTGGCGACGGTGGACGGAGATGGCCGCCCGGCGGTCATTCCCATCTGCTACGTCTTCGATGATCATCATTTCTACTCGCCGCTTGACGAAAAGCCGAAGCAGGTCGCGCCGCGCCAGTTGAAGCGCGTCCGCAACATCGAAAGCAACCCGCACGTCGCCCTGGTCATTGACGATTATGCGGACGACTGGAGTAAGCTTGCATATGTGCTGGTCACCGGGCTTGCAGCGATCATGCAGCCGGGGAGTGACGAGCACGCCCGCGCCGTCCGCATGCTGCGCGACAAGTATCCGCAGTATCGCGCCATGGCGATTGACGAGCGCCCGATGATCAAGATCAGCCCGGCGCGCATGAAGCACTGGAAGTCAGAACAAGGAGCGAGAGAAGAGGAAAGACAATGACGAAACGAATCCGGTTCGGGGTACAGACAGCGCCGCAGCATGTCACCTACGAGGCGCTGCGCGAAGCGTGGCGATTGATTGACAGCGCCGGCTATGACACGGCCTGGCTCTTCGATCACTTCTTTCCGATCTTGAGCGACCCGTCGGGGCCATGCTACGAAGGCTGGACGATGCTTGCGGCGCTGGCCGGCGAGACTTCGCTCGCGCAGATCGGCATCCTGGTCACCGGCAACACCTATCGCCACCCGGCGGTGCTTGCCAAGATGGGCGCGACCGTAGATCACACGAGCGGCGGGCGGTTGATTATGGGCATCGGCGCCGGCTGGTTCGAGATGGAGCATGCGGCTTACGGCATCCCTTTCTACACGACCGCCGAGCGCATTCGCCGCGTTGACGAAGCCTGCGAGGTCATTAAGCGATTGTGGAGCGAACGGCAGGCGACGTTTGCCGGCAAGTATTATCAACTGGTCGAAGCGTACTGCGAGCCGAAGCCTTTGCAGCAGCCGCGCCCGCCGCTGATGATCGGCGGCTCGGGCGAACAGTTGATGCTGCGAGTCATCGCCAAGCACGCAGACATCTGGAACACCTTCGGCTCGCCGGAACTCTTTCGTCATAAGCTCGGCGTGCTGCAAGAGCATTGCGCGGCCACGGGGCGCAACCTTGATGAGATCGAAGTGTCATGGGCCGGCATGACCTTCATCACCGATTCCGAAGAAGAGAAGCAGACGATGATCGCGCGCGGCGCGGCGATGTTCGGCGCGCCGATTGAAGCCATCGCGCCGGGCCTGCTGATCGGCTCGCCGGCGGAGGTGCGTGACCGCATCCATCAATTCGTCGAAGTCGGCGTCACGCATTTCATCCTCATCCCGCACACGCCGGCGGATCACGCGACGATACGCCGCTTTGCCGAAGAAGTCATGCCGGCATTCCGCAGTTGAGTCGCGGGTTGCTCATGCAAGTGCTTTCTCAAACGTTGACCATGCCGTTTACCGAAGCGCTGGCCGCGGCGCGCGAAGGCGAGATCACGCGAGATCGGGCCAGCGTGTTGCTCCGCGCCGGTGACGGCGAAGCGTACGATTCGTTGCTTGCGGCGGCGGCGCAGATGCGCGATGAGATCAAAGGCCGCCGCGTCACCTACTCGAAGAAAGTCTTCATCCCGCTGACCAACCTCTGCCGCGATTACTGCGGCTACTGCACGTTTCGCAAAGACCCGCATCAACCGGGAGCGCACACCATGACACCCGATGAAGTGATCGCCGTGGCAGAAGCCGGCGCGCGGCTCGGATGCAAAGAGGCGCTCTTCAGTCTCGGCGACCGTCCCGAAGCCCTCTTCCCGGAGATGCGCGAGACATTGGCGCGGCTCGGCCATCGCACGACGCTCGGTTATCTGGCCGCGATGTGCGAGCGCGTGCTAACAGAAACCGGCCTCTTACCGCATGCCAACCCCGGCTTGATGGGGCGGAAGGATTTAGAGCGCCTGCGCGAGTTCAATGCCAGCATGGGGTTGATGCTCGAAACCACCAGCGCGCGCTTGACCGGCGCGGGCTTCGCGCACGACCGCGCGCCCGACAAGCGACCGGCGCTGCGATTGAAGACGATTGCCGAAGCCGGGCGGCTGCGCATCCCGTTCACCACAGGCATTCTCATCGGCATCGGCGAAACCCTCGACGAGCGCATCGATGCGCTCTTCGCGATTCGGGAATTACAAGACCGCTACGGCCACATACAGGAAGTCATCGTGCAGAACTTTCGCGCCAAGCCGGACATCCCCATGCGCTTGCATAAGGAGCCGAGCGCCGATGATCACGCCCGCACGCTCGCCGTGGCGCGCTTGATCTTGCGCGACATGAACGTGCAGGCGCCGCCCAACCTGTCGGACGAAAAGTATCCTTCGTTACTGAAGGCCGGCTTGAACGACTGGGGCGGCATTTCGCCGCTGACCATCGATTTCATCAATCCCGAAAAGCCGTGGCCGCACATCGCCGAGCTTGCATCACGCACCGCGCAGAGCGGCTACGAGCTGACCGAGCGCCTGAGCGTCTACCCCGAATACATTGATCGTGACGAATATCTGGATGCGCGCCTCGCGCCGCGCGTCCGCGCTCTGGCCGACGCCGAAGGCTATGCCCGGGCAAGCACGAGCCGCTGAAGCCCGCCTTCTGATTAAAAGTTGCTGACGCTGGACGGACTCAAGGCCGCTGGTTTACTTTAAGGGAACGATGACCCAGGACGATTATTCGGCGCGCTCCCAACCTCGCCTCGACCACAAACAGCCTGCCGCACCGGCCCGTGGTTACGACATCTGGAAAATCATTGCCGCCTCTGCCGTCGGCACCATGATCGAGTGGTATGACTTTTACATATTCGGCAGCCTGGCGACGATCATCTCGCCGCTCTTCTACCCCTCGGGCAATGAAACGCTGGCGCTGATCGCTTATCTCTCGACCTTCGCCGTCGGCTTCGTCGTGCGCCCGTTCGGGGCGCTGTTCTTCGGGCGCATTGGCGACCTCGTCGGGCGCAAGTACGCCTTCCTGATCACGCTCTTGATGATGGGAGGCGCGACGGCGCTCATCGGCTTTCTGCCGACCTACTCGCGGATAGGGATTGCCGCGCCCATCGCGCTGCTGCTGATTCGCATCCTCCAGGGCCTGGCGCTCGGCGGCGAGTATGGCGGGGCTGCGGTTTATGTTGCCGAGCACGTCCCTGATTCAAGGCGCGGCTTTTACACCAGCTTCATCCAGATCACCGCGACGTTCGGCCTGTTCATTTCGCTCGCGGTCATCCTGCTGGTGCAAAATCTAATGAGCCGTGAAGCGTTCGGCGCGTGGGGCTGGCGCATCCCATTTTTGCTCTCCATCTTCCTGGTCGCCATCTCGCTCTACATCCGCCTGCGCATGAAAGAGTCGCCGATCTTCCAGCACATCAAAGGCGCGGGGATGACTTCGGCGAAGCCGCTCAAGGAAGCGTTCACGCAGTGGGCAAACATGAAGCGCGTGCTGATCTCGCTGTTCGGGGCGACGGCGGGTCAGGGCGTCGTCTGGTACACCGGCCAGTTTTACGCGCTGTTTTATCTACAAACGATTCTGAGAGTCAACGCCACGTCCGCTAATTACGTTGTCGCGGCGGCGCTGTTGCTGGGGATGCCTTTCTTCGTTGTCTGCGGCGCGCTGTCCGACCGCATCGGGCGCAAGAAGATCATGATGCTGGGGTGCTTGCTTGCGGCGGTGTCTTACTACCCGATCTACAAAGCGATGCAGGCTGCCGCCGGCTCGAACGTCGTGACCGCCGCCTCGCAGAAGAACCCGGTCACCGGAGCCCTGACGCTCGTGCCGCAAACCCTGGCCGATGGCGCGCTGCAACCGGCCAGAGAAGTTCTCGTCTATACAGGCTTCTCTAATTTCATCGCCGACCCGGTAGCGTGGAAGCTGATCCTGCTGGTCTTCGTCCAGGTGCTATTCGTGACGATGGTCTATGGGCCAATCGCCGCCTACCTGGTCGAAGCCTTCCCGGCGCGGATCAGGTACACGGCGCTGTCGCTGCCTTATCACATCGGCAATGGCGTCTTCGGCGGGCTGCTGCCGCTCATCGGGTTATCGGTGATCGCAGGGAGCGGGAACATCTATGCGGGGCTATACTACCCGATAGTGGTTGCGGCCACGACCTTCGTCGTCGGGTCGCTGCTGCTGAAAGAAACGAATCATGTGCTGATCTGGGACGAGCTGGAGACGGACGGGCAGTTAATCAGCGATATAGACGGGCCGGCCTGAGCGGGTCGGCAAACCGCTTTCCGGGAGTAAGCAGGATCAGTGAAAGAGCCGCGAACAGATTTTCTTGCACTCGCCACAGAACTCGCGACGGTGGGCCGCTCGTTTTACGGGCGCGGCTGGGCGCTGGGAACGAGCGGCAACTTCAGCGCCGTCTCTAGCTGCGCGCCGCTGCGATTGGCCATCACGTCGAGCGGCGTTGACAAAGGCGAGCTTACCGCCGAGCACATCCTTGAAATCGATGCGGCGGCACAGGTCGTCGCCGGCACGGGTCGGCCTTCGGCTGAAACCTTGCTGCATCTGAGCGTCGTCCGTCTGCGCGGCGCCGGCGCGGTGTTGCACACGCATTCGGTCTGGAGCAATATCCTCTCTGGCGCGAGCCGCGACGGCATTGCCATTGAAGGCCACGAGATGTTGAAGGGGCTCGACGGCGTGACGACGCACGAACACCGCGAGTGGCTGCCGGTGATTGATAACTCGCAAGATATGGCGCGGCTGGCGCAGGCGGTCGAAGCCTCGTTGCAAGCGCACCCGCGGGCGCACGGTTTCTTGTTGCGGCGGCACGGCCTCTACACCTGGGGCCGCGACCTCGCGGAAGCGAAGCGCCACGTCGAGATTTTCGAATACCTGCTTGAAGTGACGGGCAGAAGCCATCGCCCGCATGGCGAATGACAAGAGGACGACTATGGCCATCGTGAACATCCCTGACGAAAACCGCACGCTGCGCGACAGCGATGAGATCATTGCTTATCTGGCGACGCTCGGCATCACCTATGAGCGATGGGACACCTCGCGCGCCGTGGCAGCAGACGCGCCGGCTGAAGCGATTCTGGAGGCGTATGCGGCGGAGATCGAAGCCTTGAAGGCGCGCGGCGGCTATGTGACCGCCGACGTCATTGACGTCAGCCCGCGGACGCCCGGGCTCGAAATCATGCTGGCGAAGTTCAAGAGCGAGCACTGGCACGATGAAGACGAAGTGCGCTTCATCATCGCCGGGCGCGGCCTGTTTCATATCAACCCCGGCGCGGGGCCTGTGGCGGTCATCGAAGTCGAAGCCGGCGATTTGATCTCGGTGCCGCGCGGCACGCATCACTGGTTCAATCTCTGCTCGGACCAGCGGATTCGCGCCATCCGCTTGTTTCAAGACCCGGCGGGCTGGGCACCGCATTACACCGAAAGCGGCAAAGACGCCGGCTATCAGCCGCTCTGCCTGGGGCCGGCTTACATCCCCGCGAACCTGTAGCGCAAGTAACCGGGCGACGCCTCGCCCTACGGATTGTTGTGAGCACGCCACTTCCCGATCATCCGCCGCGCGTCATCCTGCTCGACATCGAGGGCACGACGACGCCGATTGATTTCGTCTATGAGGTGCTATTCCCTTACGCCCGCCTTCGCCTGAATGCCTTTTTGAGCGCCCACTCTACAGACAGCGATGTGCAAATCGACATCGCGCAATTGATCGCCGAGCAGGCCCGCGACATCGCGCAAGGATTGTCGCCGCCGCCGATTCAAGCGGACAGCGATGAGGCGCGACTCGCGTCGGTTGCGGCTTACGCCGAGTGGCTGATGGATCAGGACAGAAAGGTGACGCCGCTCAAATCCTTGCAGGGGCGCATCTGGGAGGCGGGCTACCGTGCGGGCGAATTGCGCTCGCAACTCTTCGCCGACGTGCCGCGCGCTTTCGTCCGCTGGCACGACGCGGGGCGCGACATCTGCATCTATTCGTCGGGCAGCGTGCTGGCGCAAAAGTTACTTTTCTCACATACCGAAGCCGGCGACCTGACGCGCTTCATCCGCGATTACTTCGACACCCGCGTCGGCGCGAAGCGCGACGCAGAGAGCTACCGCCGCATCGCCGCCGCGCTCGATTGTCAGCCGGCAGAGATGTTATTCATCTCGGACGTGGTTGCCGAGCTCGACGCGGCGGGCGCGGCGGGCTTTGACACGCGGCTCTGCGTCCGACCGGGCAATCCGCCGCAACCGCCCTCGTCACACGCCGCCAGTTCCTCGCTCGACGAGGTGATGCCGTAGAGAATGGCTATCCAAAGTGGCGCGTGATAGATTTCAACTTGTTGGGCGCGCAGCCGGGGCGGGAGAGTTATGAAAGAACTGTCAGCGGGACTCAAAGAGCTTTGCGAAACCGGCGAGTTGATGCGGCTGGCTTACACGGACGCGCGCGGTTACCCGCGTGTCGTGCCGGTGTGGTACGTGCTGATGAACGGCGCGTATTATGTCGGCACCTACACGACCAGCGCCAAGAGCCGGGCGATTAAACGCGAGCCGCGCATCGGCTGGGTGATTGACGGCGGCGACAAGCCGAAGTATCGCGGCGTCTCTTTTTATGGCCAGGCGCTCGAAGTCAACGACCCGCAGGAGCGCGAAGCGGTCTATCGCGCCCTCGGCGATAAGTACTTTGGCACGACCGATGATCCCGCCTTCCTCGAAATCTATGGCCAGGTGGGTGACGAGCAGACGAGCTATCTGCGGCTGACGCCCGAAGACGGCACTTCGTGGGAGTATTGAATGTTACAGATTGAAAAAGCGCCCTCGAACGCGGCGCTGAACGCGATCCACTGGGACACGCCGGGCCGGCTCGACGCCTTGCTCGCGCAGATTGACCGCCCGGTTGCCGCGACGCTCGACCGCGCGCTCGGCGGGCGCGAGCTGGATTTTGATGACGGCATGCGGCTGGCGCAGACGAGCGGTCACGAATTAGAAGCCCTCGTGCTTGCCGCCGATCACATTCGCCGCAATCGCGTCGGCGACGTGATCACCTATGTCGTCAACCGCAACATCAACTTCACCAACATCTGTTTCGTCGGCTGCCGCTTCTGCGCCTTCAGCCGCGCGCCGCGCCAGTCGGACGCTTACTTTCATTCATTCGACGAGATTCAGCGCCGCGCCCGTGAAGCCTGGGAGATGGGCGCGCGCGAAGTCTGCGTGCAGGGCGGTTTGCCACGCGACCTGGAGCCGTTTTATTACCGCGACCTGCTGCGCGCCATCAAAGCGGCGACGCCAGGGATGCACGTCCATGCCTTCTCGCCGATGGAAGTCGTCTATGGCGTCGAGCTGACAGGGATGCCGCTCAAGGATTATCTGGCGATGCTCAAAGACGCCGGCCTCGGCACGCTGCCCGGCACGGCAGCAGAGATTTTAGACGACGACGTGCGCCACCAGATCGAGCGCATCAAGTTGAAGGTCAGCCAGTGGCTCGACGTCATCCGAACCGCGCACCGGCTCGGCATCCGCACGACTTCGACGATGATGTACGGCCACACGGAATCCGTAGAACACTGGGTGCGTCACCTGATGTTGCTGCGCGACGTGCAGAAAGAGACGGGCGGCTTCACAGAATTCGTGCCGCTCGGCTTCGTGCATGAGTTCACGCAATTGTACCGCTCCGGCGACGCGCGCCCCGGCCCGACCGTCGAGGAGCATCTGAAAGTCCACGCGCTCTCGCGGCTGATGCTGCAAGGCTGGATCGATAACATTCAAGTGTCATGGGTGAAGATGTCGCGCGAGATCACGCAAGCCTGCCTGCGCGCCGGCGCTAACGATTATGGCGGCACGCTGATGAACGAGAACATCTCGCGCGAAGCCGGCTCGACTTCAGGCGAGTACCTTTCTCCCGAAGAATTCCAGAGGCGCATTCGCGAGCTTGGCCGCACGCCCGCCGAACGCACGACGCTTTACGAGATCGTGCGGACATACGCCGATTGAGCCTGGAATAAATCTTTTCTCCGATTCGATATACTTGAAGCAGGCGCGCTCGCTGATGGCAGCAGCGCGCCCCTCAATGCGTATGAAAAGAATTGCTGTGATGCTTGTACTCTCGTTGCTCGCCGCCACGCTCGGCGGGCCGGCGCTTGCTTCGGCAGGCGCGACCGTTCAGGAAGGACAAAAGGCCATGCCCGAATACGAAGGCAAAGTGAACGCGCCCGATTTCCCCGAAGGCTTGCAGTGGTTGAACACCGACCGCCCCATCTCGATCCGCGAGCTGCGCGGCAAGATCGTGCTGCTCGACTTCTGGACTTACTGCTGCATCAACTGCATGCACATCATTCCGAATTTGAAGAAGCTGGAAAAGAAATACCCCGACGAGCTGGTCGTCATCGGCGTGCATTCGGCGAAGTTCACCACAGAAAAAGAGACCGACAACATTCGCCAGGCCATCCTGCGTTACGAGATCGAGCATCCGGTCATCAACGATAAAGACCACCGCGTCTGGAGCGAGTTTGCGGTGCGCGCATGGCCGACGCTGATGCTGATAGACCCCGCGGGCAAAGTCGTTGGCCGGCTCGAAGGCGAAGGCGGCTTCGAGGCGCTCGACCGCTACATCAGCGGCATGATCGCGACCTTCGACGCCAAGAAACAGATTGATCGCCGGCCATTGAAACTGGCGCTCGAACGCCACCGCACGCCCACCGGCTTGCTTGCCTTCCCCGGCAAAGTGCTGGCCGACGAAAAGACACAGCAGTTATTCGTCAGCGACTCGAATCACAACCGCGTCGTCGTCGTCTCGCTCGCCGACAACTCTGTGAAAGAGATCATCGGCGCGGGCGACATCGGCTTTAGTGACGGCGACTACAATTCGGCGACCTTCAACCACCCGCAGGGCATGGCTTTCGACGCGGCAGCCAACGTCCTTTACGTCGCCGACACCGAAAATCATGCGCTCCGCGCCGTTGATTTAAGCAAGCGCGCGGTGACGACCATTGCCGGCACCGGCGAGCAGTCGCGCGAGTATGTCACCTTTGGCGGCCAGGGACGACAGGTGGCGTTGAACTCGCCGTGGGATTTGACGCTGCACGATGGCTTGCTCTACATCGCCATGGCCGGGCCGCATCAGCTCTGGCGCATGAACCCGAAGACCGGCGGCATCACCCCTTACGCCGGCACAGGCCGCGAAGGCCGCATGGACGGGCCGCTCGACAAAGCGGCGCTGGCGCAGCCCTCAGGGATTACCTCCGACGGCAAGAAACTTTACTTTGCCGATAGCGAAGTCAGCTCGGTGCGCGCCGCCGACCTCGACCCGTCGGGCAACGTGACGACCATAGTGGGTGAAGACCTGTTCGAGTTCGGCGACCGCGATGGCCACGGCGATGAGGTGCGATTGCAGCATCCTTTAGGCGTGACTTATCACGACGGCTGGCTCTATGTCGCAGACACCTACAACAACAAGGTCAAGCGCGTCTCGCCCGACAAGCGCACCGCCGAGACCTTTGCAGGCACCGGCGAGAGCGGGCTTGAAGACGGCTCGCGCGCCAGGTTTGACGAGCCGGCTGGCCTGGCGGTCGCGGGCGGCAAGCTCTACGTCGCCGACACCAACAATCACGCCATCCGCGTCGTTGATTTGAAGACGCGCCGCACGGAGACTCTGCAATTGAAAGGGCTTGAAAAGTTGATGCCGACGGCGCGCTCGAAAACCTTTGCCGGCGACGCCGTTGAGCTGGCGGCGCAGACCATCGAGCCGGGCGAGGCGACCTTGACGATCAACCTCGACTTGCCCGCCGGCTACAAGCTGAACGCGCAGGCACCAACCGTAGTAAAGATTACTTCGCAGGGCCAGCCGCTGTTTGCCGAAGGCGAGAAGACGTTGCGCAATCCGCAGTTCCCCGTCAGCCTGTCCGTAAAGCTCGGCGCAGGCGACGCGACCGTGAAGGCCGACATCGTGATCTATTACTGCGAAGCGAAGAAGGAAAGCCTCTGCTTTTTCAAAGAGGCGATGGTCAGTCTGCCTGTGCGCGTCAAAGCGGGCGTGGGCAATCGCCAGCTCACGGCCAGCTACTCGCTGAAGGTGACGAACTGACGCGGCCGGGCAAGCTATTTGTCATCAGCCGGGCGCTGCCAGAAGGCGCCGTCGTCGTACTCGACGCGAAGAATGCGCACCGTGCTGAGGTTGAAGCTGGTGACAAAACTGACGGTGTAGTGGCGGACTTCGCGGGTCAGCATCTTCTTTTCTGTCGGCCTGATCTTCAAGTCGGCGCTGCGAAAGCGCAGGTGATCCCCATACCCGGCGACCGCTTCGGGCGATTGGTATTCCCACTCGATGGCGCTGATGGTCTTCGTCCCGTTATTGCCCACTTCAATGGTGAAGCTGGAACTGTGCTTTCCGTCGGAACCGATGGACGACGCCTTATAGACGAAGACGTCCGGCGCGTTACGCGCTTTGAGCGCTTCGTCGGTGTTGTTCTGCGCCCGCTGCGCGGTGGCCGTGAGCGCAAGCAAGGTCAGGGTGATGAGCGCGCCGAGGCTTTTCATTGCGTTGACTCCTTGCCCCATTCTGAGCTGGCGCCACATGCCATTTATAAATGATTTTCTGCCGCGCCGCCACAGCCTGTGACCAGCGAGTCTCAGGGCTGCGCGTCAGATTACCGAATAGCGGTTGACTCGTATTTCGCCGCAATGGCGAGAGCCCGCGGGCGTGTGCTACCATCAACCTTCGATGTCGAAGGCACCAGAAAATCACACTGCCGGGCGGCTCAAACATAAGCTGCTGCGGGCCACGGGTCGAGCCATCCAAGATTTCAACATGATCGAAGACGGCGACCGCGTCATGGTCTGCCTGAGCGGCGGCAAGGACAGCTATACGCTGCTTGAGCTGTTGCGCGACCTGCAACAGCGCGCCCCTGTGCGCTTCGAGCTGCTGGCCGTGCATCTCGATCAAGGGCAGCCCGGTTATGAAGCGCATGCGCGGGTGCTGCCGGATTACCTTGAGCGGCTCGGCGTGCCGCACCGAATCATTAACAAGGACACTTACTCGGTGGTCAAGCGACTGGTGCCCGAAGGCAAGACCTACTGCTCGGTCTGCTCGCGTCTGCGGCGCGGCATTCTTTATAACGCCGCGGTCGAAGAGGGGTGTAACAAGGTCGCCCTCGGCCACCATGCCGACGACATCACGACGACCTTTCTGCTCAACTTCTTCTTCGCCGGCTCGGGCAAAGCCATGCCGCCGGTGCTGCGCTCGGACGACGGGCGCAACGTCGTCATCCGCCCGCTGGCTTACTGCTGGGAACGCGACATCGCGGCCTTCGCTGAAGCCATGCAGTTCCCTATCATCCCTTGCACGCTGTGCGGCTCGCAGCCGAACTTGCAGCGCGCACAGATCAAGCGGCTCATCGGTGAGCTTGAAAAGACCATCCCGAACATTCGCAACTCGATGCTCGCGGCGCTCGGCAACGTCGTGCCATCGCACCTGCTGGATCATCGCCGCTTCGATTTCAAGCGCCTCGCGCCGGCCACCGGCGACGTCGAAGCCGAGCTGGATGCCGCTCTCGGACACGCGGACGAATTCGACATGAGCCTGACGACGGAAGAAGCGGCGTCGGCGCTTGTGTCGCTGACCCTGAACCGCGCCAACTGACACTGTGCGCGCCGAAGCCCCATCGCTGCCTGCCACGCCGACCCGCCACGAAACCGGCTCTCAGGGCCACTTTGATCGCCGCACGGTCTTCACGGTGTTTGCCGCCATTGTCGCCGTCACCTTTTTGCTGCGCATCTTTTACGCGGGCTATCTTTACCAGGACGATGGGCTATGGTTCGCCGCCGCCGAAGAATTGCTGCGCGGCAAGGCGCTCTATCGCGACATCTATTTCGACAAGCCGCCCGGCATCGTGTTGCTCTATGCGGCGCTGTTCAAACTGTTCGGCGCGCACATTCTAACCATTCGTCTATTCACCATCGTTTATTCCATTGCCGTGTCGGCGATGCTCTATGTCTTCGGCAGGCGCTTTTACAGCGAGCGCATCGGCTTGACAGCGGCGGCGCTGTTCGCGGTCGTCTCGACGATCTTCACGACGGGGCATGTGCAGGGACTGAACACCGATTTTTTGATGACCCTGCCGTATGTGGCGGGCGCCTACTGGCTGCTGCGCTCGCGCGACGATGTCTTCGGGCGCAACGTCACGCGGCGGCAGAGCGCCGTCTTTGCCGTGGCGGGCGGCGCGGCGGTCGCCGTCGCCACACAGACTAACCCGAAGGGCGCTTTCGGCCTCGCCTTCTTTGCCCTCTTTCTCTTGCTCGCGCATTACTGGCAACGCCGCGTCGCCGCGTCCCGGCGTCCCCGCGTCTGGCTGTTCTCGCTTGTCGGTTTCGCAATCGGCACGCTGATGTTTGTCATCTATCTGGCAAGCAATCATGCGCTGAGTGATTACTGGCAGGATGTCTGGGTCTGGGGGGCGCGCTATGCGCGGTACTATCCGATGTCGCAAGTGATCGCCACGGCGCTCGCTCAGACCGGCTATTACTTTCTGATCAACAACACGCTGCTGGCCGCTCTGCTGTTTGTCGCGGTGACGACCTATAAGCGGCTCAGAAGTGCGGTGCAGAGCGACGCGGAAACCGCTACAGGAGCCAGTTTCGTGGCCGATGCGGCGGTCAGAGCCGACGCCGCGCTGCTCCTATGGTTCGCGGTCTCGTTCGCGGGGATGTCTGTGGGCGGGCGTTTCTTTGGCCATTATTTTCTTCAAGTGCTGCCGGCGCTGTGCCTGATCGGCGGGCGCGGCTTGACCGGCATTTTTGCCGCGCTTGCCGATCAGGGGGGCCCCTCGCCGGAGAGCCAGGCGGACGCTCTGCGCAGGGCGCGCAGGCGGCGATGGCGGCTGGCCTGCCTGGCATTGCTGGGGTTGGGCTTCGCTGTGACCTTTGTGAGATTTCATACACGCACGGCAGTGTTTGCCGTTGGCTGGCTGCGCGGCGCGCCAGGCGCAGAGGCGCATGACTGGTTTCACGGGCGCTTGAAAGATGAAGAGCGCCGGGTCGCGGCGGCAGTAAAAGGTCTTCAGCCGGAAGCCGCGGATGCGCTCGGCCTCGAAGCCTTGCGCCGCGGCGGCCCGCGCGAGCGCCCACCGGCAGGCCCTTCGGATTATCTCTTCGTCTGGGGCTATCGGCCTGAGATTTACTTCTGGTCGGGACTGCTGCCGGCGTCAAAGTACCTGAGCACGCAGCCGCTGACCGGCGTGCCCGCCGACATCCATTATTTCAGCCATGATTACCGAAAGGTGCTTGGCGAGCGCGACACGGCGGCGGCGCGGCGCGAGCTGGCCGAGGAGCTGGCGGCGGTCTATCCCGAATACATCATTGACGAGCTTGGCTTCTTTAACGACGACCTGGCGATGGCGCGCTATGCGGAGCTCGCCGATGTGCTGAGCCTTTACAAAAACGTCGGCGCCGTCGAACGCTTCATCATCTATCGCCGCCGGGATTTGATCCGGGCGACAAAGCAAGAAAAGCGTGAGTCGGGCGCTGGGGTGGCAGAGCCGCGGTGAGGCCGCCGCGTCATTCGGTCATCAGATCGGCAAGCCGTACGCGGTTGCCGAGCAGGCCGGCATGGCCCGCGCCCTTGATGATCTTCACTTTGGCGTTCGGCATTCGCGCCGCCATCGCTTGGGCTTCACGCACCGAGGGAATCAGCAGGTCTTTATCGCCGGCGATGAAAAGCGTCGGCGCTTGAATCTCCGCAAGGCGGTCTTCGAGGTTTAATTCGGCGATCAGTTGCAAGCGGCGCAGATAGCTCGGGCGCTTGACCGTGCGGATGGCTTTGAAGAAGCGGCGGCGGTCTTCGACCTCCACACCTTCGGCCCGCAGGCCCAGGGTATTGGCGAACAGTCGCGCCTGCGACGTCACCCAGAAAGGCATCACCGAGCCGAACATCACCGCCAGCTTGATCTTAAGTCGCGCATGAAACCGCGCGAACGAGTTGACGATCACTAATCGTTCGACCATCGCCGAATGGCGCAGCGCGAAGGTGAAGGCGACGCCGCCGCCGAACGATTCGGCGACGATGGTGGCGCGTCGCTCGCCGAGGTCGCTGATGATTGCCGCCACGTCGTCGGCCAGGTCTTCATAAGTGAACGGCGCATCGTCGCGCGAGCGGAAGGTCGCTACACGGTATGAGCGCGCCAGCGCCGGGGCTTGCTTGAAGAAAAGCTCGCCCGTGCCGTCCAAACCGGCGATGTAAACCAGCAGCGGGCCGCTGCCTTCGACGCGATAAGGCGGGACGCGTTTTTTGACATCGTCGGCGGGCATCGCGGCGCGCTCCTTCATCTCCTGACATTCAACGCCGCCGGCCTTCTGCGGCGGCGCGGCAACCGCCGTCGCCGCACCTGCGGGTTTGACGATGCCAGCCGCTGCGATGGCCACAGCCATCAGCAAGGGGGTCGAGAAGCCGCTGACTGTCGAGAAATTCATGGCGGCGCCTTCGGGTGTAGCGCAATCAGATAGATTGCGCAGTGACTCGCGCAATCTATCTGATTGCGCTACAGGGCAAACGCAATCGAAAACCGTTCTAGCCGCGGTCAATCTCTTCAACGATGCGCTCGGCGGCAGCGCGCGGCTCCGGGCTGTCGCTGATGGCGCGGCCAATGACGATGAAGTCGGCGCCATCGCGGATGGCGTCGGCGGGCGTGGCGATGCGCTTCTGGTCGCCTTTGGCCGACCACGCGGGGCGTATCCCTGGGGTCAGGACGATGAAGCCTTTGGCGGCGATGCGCTCGCGGATCAGGCGAATCTCGTGCGGCGAGGCGACGATGCCATCCAGCCCAGAGTCGCGGGCCAGCGTCGCCAGCCGCACCACTTCTTCGCGCAAATCCGAAGTGATGCCTACGTCGGCGAGGTCGCCTTTGTCCATGCTCGTCAGCACGGTGACGCCGAGCACCGCCGGGCGCGTGATCCACAGCAATCCGCGGTCGCCGACCGCATGCGCCGCGGCGCGCATCATCTCGCCGCCGCCGAGCGTGTGGACATTGAGGATCGTCACCCCCAGCCGCGCCGCGGCTTCCACCGCCCCGGCGACCGTGTTGGGGATGTCATGGTACTTCAAGTCGAGAAAGACGCGCTCGCCGGCGCGGACGATCTCGCGCACCAGCTCAGGCCCTTCAGCGGTAAAGAGCTGACTGCCGATCTTAAACATGCCGACCAGGCCGCTCACTTGCTCGACCAGTTCAAGAGCGCCGCGGCGGTCGGGCACGTCGAGCGCGACGACGAGCCGGTCTTTGGCGGTCGTTGGAGTGGTAAGGGTATTTATCATTCGAGACTCGTATTATCGGAACGCCGCGCCGGGCCAATCCCCATAGGCGCGGCTGCTTCGACTATAGTGGAGCGGCGCGGCGCGTTCAAGCAGCGGCAGGCACAAGCAAACGCACGGCGCGCGTGGCGTCGTGCGAGTATGGATAGCGGGTTTTGCGTTAAGCGCGGGCGGCGCGTTAGGCGCCCTTGGCCTGGCGCGGGACGGCGCTCGACGGCGGCACTTCTTCGAGCTTGCGGCTGCCGCTCTCCTGGCCCATCTTGATGGCGCCGTTGAAGAGAGCGCCTTCTTCGATCAACAGCACAGGCGTAATCAAGTCGCCATGCACGCGGCCCGACTTGTGGATCTCGACTTTGGTCTTGGCGATCAGGTTGCCGTGCAGCGCGCCTTGAATGATGCAGGTGCCGACATCGACCTGAGCTTCGAGGCGGCCCGATTCGCCAATGACCAGTGTGCCACTGTCGGAAGCGATCTTGCCATCTACTTTACCGTCAACCCGAAGCTGATCTGAAAAGAAAATGTCGCCCGACACTTCGATACCGCGACCAATCAGCCCCATGTCTGAACCGCCACTTTCGGACTTCACGAGATTCCCCTTCAATATTCCCATAACTTTCCCCAACCTAAGATGTCCCATCCCCGATGGCGCCAAGAAAACAGACGCTCGAAGCGCTTCGTTGGCCTCCGAGTCATATTTGTCGCATTGATGAAGTGGGGCAGCCGTGGTTATACGCTGGCGGTGCGGGGAAAGTCAAGCAGAAGCGGAAAGGGGAAACGCGGACGCGGGGCCGCGGCGACGCGGTGAAGGGGAGACGCGGCGAAAGAGAGATGATCCGTTCTTCTCGCCGCGTCGCCTCGGTCCCCGCGTCGCCGCGTCGCCCTTCTTCAGGTTAGGTTAGCTGACCTGTACAGCGATCTGCTTCGGCTTGGCCTCTTCGCGCTTCGGCAGCGTCAGCCGCAAGACGCCGTCCTTGAACTGCGCGTTGATGGCTTCCGCGTTGACGTTGGGCGGCAAGGTGAACGAGCGGTAGAACTGGCCATAGCTGCGCTCGATGCGATGATAGCCGTCGCGCTTGTCTTCGTTTTCGATCTTGCGCTCGCCGCTGATGGTCAGCGTCTGATCGTTCAGGTTGACCTTGACGTCGTCGCGCGTCACTTCGGGCAACTCCAGCTTGATGAGGTACTCGTTGTCACCCTCGAAAATATCGACCGCCGGCGTCCAGGCGCTCAGCGCCACATCATCACCGGTCGTTCTGCCGGTATTGAAAAGCTGGTTGATGCTGCGCTGCAACTCCATCATCTCGCGCAGCGGGTCGAACGTCGAGAAATTCCGCGCGGCCCTCGCCTGGGCCATCTGAGTTCCAGTCTTCGCCATAATTCTAAACCTCCCTTTTAATCTCGATTGAGCCAATTCGGCGGCTGTCTGTACGATCTGCCGAATTCAACTCTCATTATCTTCTGATAAAGCTAATATAAAATATGAGCGACTGATTGTCAAATATTTTTTTTGATCATAGGCAAAGCCCTGTTCTTGCCCGGATTGAGCGGCTAGGGGTCGAAGGCTGTCAGATGGATACGCCTATTCCGACGACAAATTGATTCAGACTTGCCTTTATTGGTATAGTTTCTTTCCCCAGCCGTAAGCAGCGGCCAGTTGTGAGCCGGTCGCGCCCGACCGTCAACGGCGAGAGGTTCGCGGAGAGAGCCTGAAGCTCTTTGATGAAGTTTTCAAACATTCAGCCTCCGTAGTAGCCGCCGGTATTGCAGCCGGCAGAAAAGCCTTACGGAGCCTGTAAATGTTTCAATCAAGTATCTTGTTGCCGGCCCCTTAGCTCAATGGTCAGAGCAGCGGACTCATAATCCGTTGGTTGGAGGTTCGAATCCTCCAGGGGCCACTAATCTTTCCAAAATCTTTCCAACGATTTACGACCTCAGGCGCTCACCGCCACCTTCCACTGTGGCAAATTTGTGGCAATGACTCTCGATCCTGACTGGATCGCTTCCACTGCCCTTCTCTTGCCTTCGTCAGTGGCATGCGCATACCTCTCGGTCATCGTCGTCGTCTTGTGGCCTATAACGGGGATCACCTTGAGCATCTCGCATATGAGCCGGGTGCTCAAACGGACTCGCAGCTGACCCGTCCAATAACCTCGCCGACTACTCGTACCTCAGCGCCGTCATCGGATCTACTTTAAGCGCCCTCCAGGCAGGCACAAGACTGGCTGCCAGCGCTACCGCCAGCGGCAGCAGCGCAATCACAACGAACGTCAACGTATCAGTGGTGCTAATCTCGAAGAGCAGTCCTGACATCACACGAGTCAGTGCCAATGCCAGTCCGAGGCCGACTCCTATACCGATGACGGCCATTCCTAGCCCTTGCCCGACGATCAGCCTAACGACATCGCCTCCCTGCGCTCCGAGCGCCATGCGGATACCGATTTCATGCTTTCGCTGACCGACCGAGTAAGCCATCAAGCCGTAAATCCCCACCGCCGCCAGCGCCAGCGCCGCGCCAGCGAATATCGCTAGCAACAACATGGTGAAGCGCGGCTGAGCAACCGAGGTTGATAGTGCGCTCCCCATCGTCTCAACCCTGGCGACCGGCACGTCTTTATCGATTGCCTGCACGGCACTTTTGACGACTCCTGTGAGGGCCAGCGGATCGCCAGTGCCGCGCACCGCAAGCATCATGGAGCGGTACACCCCCAGGGCTTTGTCGGCGTTCTGGGAATGTAGAAAATAGAGCTCCGGTTTCGACGTGGCGTCTAACGCCTTGTGTTTCACATCTTTTATGATGCCGATGATCGTCAGCCAGGGGCTGCCAGGTGCACCCATGTTGATCCGCTTGCCGAGCGCCTCCTCGTCAGGCCAGAACTCATGCTTCATGCTCTCGTTGATGATGACAACACCCGGCGCGCCTTCCTGATCCGACGCCTCAAAATATCGTCCCTGAAGCAGAGGGATGCCCATAGCGCGAAAGTAATCTGAACTCACCATGCGGTAGTCGGCGTTCTGCGCGACCGCGTCAGAGGCGCGTGGCCTCCCTTCGATCTCGAAAGAGGCGTTTGAATTCAGCCCGCTCAGCGGTAGAACGGTCGCTGTACCAGCGGCCTCTACCCCAGACGCCGTTCCCACCCGCTCAAGCAATTGCTTGTAGAAGGCGTTCACCTGTTGAGGTTGTGGGTACTTCGACTGCGGCAGGCTGATGCGCGCCGTCAGCACGTTCCGCGGGTCGAAACCAGGGTCGACGTTGAGCAAACGTATGAAGCTCCTGATCGTGAGCCCCGCGCCCGCCAGTAACACCACCGCCAGGGCGAGTTCGGAGATCACCAGCAGGTGGCGCGTACGGCGGCCTGAATTCCCAGCCGTTGCTCTGCCACCTTCTTTGAGCGCGGCGTGCAGATCGGGGTTTGACAATCGCCGCCCGGGCGCCAGCCCAAAAACAATTCCCGCCATCAGTGAGACCGCGAGCGTGAAAAGAAGCACCGTGCTGTTAATACCGATCTCGCCTGTGCGCGGCAGGCTCGCTGGCGCCAGGGCAAGCAGAGCGCCAACTCCCCAGTAGGCCAGCAACAACCCCATAACCCCGCCCAGGACGCTGAGGATCAGGCTTTCCGTTAAAAGCTGTCGAACGACGCGGAGGCGATTGGCGCCCAAAGCCAGACGGAGAGCCATTTCTTTTTGCCGCGCCTCGCCGCGCGCCAGCTGTAGGTTGGCGACGTTGGCACAGGCAATGATCAGTACAAAGGCGGTTGACACAAGCAACAGGAGGAGCGCCGGGCGGACGTCTCCGACAATCAACTCCTGTAGGGGGATCAGATTCAAGCTCGAGGTTGCGTTGGCACCCTTGGGAAACCTTGTTTTGTACTCCACGGCCAGTTGCGCGGCGATCCCATTCAGCTCCACCCGTGCCTGCGTCAGTGTCACCCCTGGCCTGAGCCGCCCGATGGCATCATAGGAGCGGGAACCCGGTTCCACATTAGCGGGGTCGAGTCCCAGCGGCAGCCACATCTCCACTTCAGGGCTCACAAACTGGAAGCCTCGCGGCATAACGCCGATGACGGTGCGGCTGTTGCCGTTGAGGCTCACCTGTCGGCCAATGACGCCCTGGTCAGCGCCAAATCGCCGTTGCCATAGCCCATAACTTAATACCACGACCCGGGCAGGGTCCGGCTTGTCGTCTTCAGCCATGAGGACGCGGCCCAGAACCGGCTGGACGCCAAGCACCGGGAAAAAGTCCGCTGACACCCACGTTGCGGTGACGCGCTCGGGCTCGCCGGCGCCAGTAAAGTTAGTGGCGCCAGTGGCGTAGGCGGCGACCTCTTCAAAAACCTGGTTGCGGTCACGGATGTCGAAGAACTCAACGTCGGTTAGCCCCAGCGTGTGCCCGCCCCTGGAAGGTTCCCAAATCGTGATGATGCGTTCAGGCTCCTTGTAGGGTAATGGGCGAAGCAGCACGCCGTAGATCACGCTGAAGACCGCCGTGGTCGCCCCGATTCCCAGGGCTAGGGTGAGCACCGCAACCGCGGTAAAAGTCGTGCTCCTGGCAAGCACTCTCAATCCATAGCGTAAATCCTGCAAAAAATCTTGAATGAGGTTTACCCGTCGCATATCTCGGCACGCCTCCTTATGCTGTTCCATTCCGCCCATAGCCCGGAGGGCGGCATAGCGCGCCTCTTGTGCATTCATCCCTCTGGCGAGGTTTTCCTCGATTTGTCGGTCGAGATGATAGCGGAGTTCCTCGTCCAGTTCCTGTTCGACTTGGCGATGACGTAGCAGGGACCTCAGGCGGAGCGGCAAAGTGTAAAACCAGTGTTGCAGGCGCATCTCTCAAACTCCCTTCAACTCGACGACTTGGGTAATGGCAGCCGACAGCCGTCGCCAGTTTGCTACCTCTTTTTCGAGCTCCTTCCGCCCGAGTCGCGTCAAAGAGTAATACTTGGCGCGGCGGTTATTCTCACTGGGTTTCCATTCGGCCTTGATCCAACCCTCTTGCTCGAGCTTATGCAATGTCGGGTAGAGTGATCCATCGCTGACCTGTAAGACATCGCCTGAAACTTGTTTCAGGCGCAGACTGATGGCCCAGCCATTGAGGGATTCCAAAGCCAGGATCTTCAAGACCAGGAGGCCTAACGTGCCCTGAACTAAATCTGATGGTTTGCTCATCTATTCCTCTCGGTTACCGAGAGCATAATACAGCCACTCCTCTCGGTAAGCAAGAGGAATATTCAACAAACTGGAAAAGGAAGGAAAAGGCGAGATAGTCCAGCCCCTGTCGTCACATTCCGATGATAACCGGGCGCAGGAAGTCTTTTATGGAGATGGAAAATCTCTCATCTATTGAGCACCACTACCAGGTGCCGGCTGGTCAAGCGTCATCGAATCACAAGTCGGCGCTCTTACCTCAAAAAACAAGCTTCCCTGCCCATTGCTGTCTAAAACACGAAGACCACTGAGACAGTGGTCTTCGGTCAGAGCCTTTGGATGGTTTTATCATCCTGGCATCCACCAGGTGCTGGTCCATATCCCATGATCGCTTCCGGAGGATTTACAACCGGCTCACTCGTATCGCAGAGCGATCATCGGATCGACTTTGCTGGCGCGCCGCGCCGGCAGATAACACGCCAGCAGCGCCACCCCGGCTAACAGGAAGGTGACCGCTACGAAGGTCACCGGGTCGGTCGCGCTGATGCCGAACAGTAGGCTCTTCAGCAGCCGCGTCAAGGCGAGCGCGGCCAGCAGCCCGATGCCTACGCCGGCTGCGGCCAGTCGGGCTCCTTGCCCGACGACCAGGTTCAGCACGTCAACGGTTTGCGCTCCTAGCGCCATGCGCACGCCGATCTCGTGCGTCCGCTGCGTCACCGAGTAGCTCATTACGCCATAGATGCCCACCGACGCCAGGATCAAGGCGACGGCCGCAAACACGCCCAGCAGAAAAGTCCGGAAGCGGGGCGTCGAGACTGACTCCGACAGCACATGCTCAAGTGTGCGGACGCTATAGACCGGCTGATTCTTGTCGAGCCCCTGAACCTCGCCGCGCACGGCGGCGGCGATGCCCTCAGGCTTGCCCGCCGCGCGGATCATCAGCGACATCGACGGTTCGGGCTGTTGGTCGAACGGCATGTACATCTCGGCGACCGCTTCGCCGGCCAGCGCGCGTGGCTTCGTGTCTTTGACCACCCCAACGATTGTCGCCCAGTCTTCCTCCTTCGGGTTCTCATCGTTCAACGTCATGCGCTTGCCGAGGGGCTCCTCGTCGGCGAAGAAGCGGCGCGCCAGCGTCTCATTGATGATGATGACGTTCTGTGCCTTCCGCACGTCGTGTTCGTTGAAGGGGCGACCCTTCAACACCGGAATCTGCATCGTCTCGAAGAAGCTAGGGCTGACCGCGTTGTAGAAAGCCACGGGCCGGTTTCCCGGTTCCGGGGGGCGGCCCTCAATCGCGAAAGCCAAGTAGGAGAATGATGCGTCGGCGGCGATGGGCACGGCCGACCGCGTTGCAGCCGACTGCACGCCGGGGAGCGCCCGCACGCGCTCAAGCAACTGGTTGTGAAAGGCGATGACCGGTGCCGCCCGCTGATAGTTTGGGCCGGTCATGTCGATCTGCATCGTCAGCACGTTTTCGGGATTAAAGCCGGGATCCACCGACTGAAGCTTGAGGAAGCTGCGCATCAACAGCCCGGCGCCGATCAGCAGCACGAGCGAGAGCGCGATCTCGGAGACTACCAGCAGGCCGCGGGCGCGGCGGCGGGCAGCGCCGCCCGTGACGCTGCGGCCGCTCTCTTTCAACGTCTCGTTAAGGTCCGTCCGCGAGGCTTGCACCGCCGGCATGAAGCCGAAGACGATTCCGGTCAACAGCGACACCGCCAGCGTGAAGCCGAGCACGCGGGCGTCAACCGTGACCTCCTTGATGCGCGGCAGGTCGGCGGGGCTCGACGAGACGAGCAGGCCGACTCCCCAGAGCGCCAGCAGCAAACCGAGCCCGCCGCCAACTATGGACAGCAAGAGGCTCTCTGTGAGCAACTGCCGGACGAGCCGCCAGTGCCCGGCGCCCAGGGCGGTGCGGATGGCGATCTCTTTTTGCCGGCTGGCGGCACGCGCCAGCAGCATACTGGCGACGTTGGCCGAAGCGATGAGCAGGACGGCGATGACGGCGCCCAGCAGCACCAGCAGCGCGGGCCTGACGTCGCCGACGATTTGCTCATGCAGTGGCACGAGCCTGATGCTGCGGTCCGCATTGGCCTCAGGATACTGTGCGGCCAGCGCGCCGGCGAGGGCGTCCATGTCAGCCTGCCCCTGCTCGCGCGTGACGCCCGGCTTCAGGCGCGCGATGACGTTGAGGTAATGGCCCCGCCGGTTGTTGAAGCCGAACCCGTGCGAGACCGGCACCCACAACTCCGTCTCGTCCGACATGCCAGGGAGTTCAGGCATCGGCGCGATGACGCCCACCACGCTAAAGCTCTCGCCATTGAGGTCAATCGGCTTGCCGACAATCTCCGGGTCCGCGTTGAAGCGCCGCCGCCACAAGCGCTCGCTGATGACCGCGACTGCGTCTTTGCCCTTCTGGTCTTCTCCCGCGACAAAGCCGCGACCGGCAATCGGGCGAATGCCGAGCGTCTCAAAGAACGGCGGAGAAACAATGGCGCTGCGGATACGCTCGGGCTCGCCCGTGCCTGTGAGGTTGAATGACCAGTCGGCGTAAGCGAGTGTCTGGTCGAAGACATGGTTCTGATCCCGCCAGTCCGCAAAGTTGGGGAACGAGGCGGGCATTTCGCCGCGGCCCAGCTTGACGCTCGCCTCCCACACCTGAACCAGCCGCCCAGAGTCATTAAAGGGCAAGGGGCGGAGCAGTAGTGAGTTGACGACCGTGAAGATGGCGGTGTTGGCGCCGATGCCCAGGGCCAACGTGAACACGGCAATGGCCGTGAAGCCCGGGTTCTTCCCCATCATGCGCAGCCCGAAGCGTACATCCTGCGCCAGCGATTCGATTGACCGGAAGCTCCACATTTGATTGCTCTCCTCTCTCAACCACGTCGGGTTGCCGAACTGCCGCCGCGCCGCGTTGACCGCCTCTCGCTCGTTCATCCCGGCGGCAAGGTTCTCTTCGATTTTCATCTCTAGGTGAAAGCGCATCTCCTCGTCGAGGTCGGCGTCGAACCGGGCGCGGGACCGGTAATACCGCAGCCGCCTCCAGAGTTGAACGAAGTGACTGAGCATAGGGTCTTTCCTCAGGCCGTCCTTAGGACGCGCATGATGGCTTCCAACACGGCCTCGAAGTCGGCGACCTCTTGCCGGAGTTGCTTGCGGCCGGCGGCCGTCAGCCTGTAGAAGCGGGCGCGGTGATTCTTGTCGGACACACCCCACTCGGCCTTGACCCATCCCTTGATGGCCAGTCGCTGGAGCGCCGGGTAGAGCGACCCCTCCTCGACCCGGAGTACGTCGTTGGAGATTTGCCTGATGAACTGCGCAATGCCATAGCCGTGCATGGGCTGGGTGCCGCGCTCCAGCGTCTTCAGGATCAGCATGTCGAGCGTGCCTGGCAGCATCTCTTTCTTCAGTGTCATTTTCATGAATTATCTTTCCATAGAAAATCGATGTATCATGTAGCCATCTATTGAGAATGTCAAGCGGCGAGTGCAAGTGCTTGCGATGACGGTCCTCTTCAGGAGATGCCCAACTCGCTGCTGCGCCCCGGCCCCATCGGAATTGAGCGCGCCGGCAGAACAGGCGTTCGACGCCTAAAAGTGCAAATAAATATATTGAAATCAGAAGACCTATATTGTAGCGTTTCCTTTCAGGTTAAAAACCAATCCTTTACAGTCTCACTTATTTAAATAAAGGAGAAAATGCATGCCTTCCCAGACGACGCTTGAAGCGGTTATTGCTGAACTGAATGTCAGTGTTAATAAGGATATTGAGCCTAACCGTATCATCTGCTTAATCAATCAATCACATGGCCCGACAGAAGTTCCTGTTAGGCAAAGGGGAAAGCAAAGGAATACGCCGAAGATCGTTTTCTGCCTTTTGCTCTCCCTATCTTTTTTTATTTCTGCACAGAAGACGGTCCTTTTCGCCCAAAAGGCCCAGTCCAAAGCAGACTTGACCCCGACCTTCTGGCAGCGGGATCCGGACGCCGACTTTGAAGATGAGGGGCGGATGCATTGTGCGCCGACGGCGGTCTCCGACGGGCTGATTTATCTGGCCAGAGCCTTCGAGATGACCGACCTCGTACCGGGAACGCGGCGTAAGAAGGATCAGATCGAACTCATTGAAGAACTCGCCGAACATTTCCAGACCGATCCGAGCATCGGCGGCACCAACCCGGACAGGATACTGACCGGGCTACAAAGCTATGTGAAGTCCAAGGGCTATGTGTTGAGCCGTCTGGAGCTGATGACTTGGCGTCCAGTTAGCAAGGCAAACAAAAAGTTCAAAATCGGCATAAAGCCTGAGATTTCCTGGATGCGCAGTGCAGCGCGCAGCAAGGATACCGTGATGATATTCAACTTCGGCTGGTACTATGAGGCGGAAGATGGTTACAGCCGGAAAGGCGGCCACTGGGTTGCCGTGGTGGGCGCCGCCCCCGACACGAACGAGTTCTATGTTCACAACCCGATCCTACGGCCCGCCGAACAGTCGGTAAAGAAGTCTGTCGTGCTCAGCCGGTTGGATGAAGACTTTATCCTGGTAGAATCTGGCGGCCAGGAGATCGAAGGAACGAACATGAAGGGCTACTACGACGGCGAGGGCCCCGGCCTGCCTCGTGGTAAGAGCGTCGCAGCCGCGATTCTGGATGCGGTGATCGTTTTCAGTCTTAAGAAGTGAGTTGCTGGTTAGCGGTGTGGAGAACTCATTGAAAAGCGGAGGCCGCGAAGCAAGCCTCCCATCATACCTCTAATGCCGTTCGTGGCCCCGCTGAACGCTGGCGTCTAACGCCAGCAACCTTACACCCGTAGGTAATGCAATGAGCATCTACGTCTTGAAATTCAGTGTCTGGCGAATCGTGTTTCTCATTCTCATGCTTGCATTAATGTTGTACGGCAGGGTATATGGGCTTCTGGTGAAATGAGGGACGTCCGACAACCCGTTACAGCGGAGCGCGAGCAGCGTGGTTCTCATGTTTCGGCCAGTGCCGTCGCCCGCGCGCTGATGCCGGTCGTTAGCCCGCCGGCATTCGGCTTTATAAATGCCGGTCGCGTGAACGGCCTCGCGCTCCGCCCGGTTCGTCGCTCCCAATTTTGGCGACCTTGTGTCGCACGTCTAGCCCGCTCGCGGGGCGGATAACTCATACGAGAAGAAGCCATGAAAATCACAACCCTCCTCCTCCTGCTTTTCAGTCTCGCTGTCAACTCCCTTGCGCAGGCGCCCACATCCGAACGCCAGCCGTTCACCCGTGTGGACGCGCCGGTGGTGGTGCTGGCCCATGTGCGTTTGATTGATGGCACAGGGGCCGCGCCGCGCGACGACCAGACGGTCGTGATTAGCAGCGGCAAGATACAGTCGGTCGGGCCAGCCGCCGGGGCGAAACTCCCGCCAGGCGCTGTCACCCTCGACCTCAGCGGCTACACGGTCCTGCCCGGCCTGGTCGGGATGCACGACCACATGTTCTTCCCGATGGGCGGGTCGCCGCCCATCTACTCCGACATGGCGAGCAGCTTCCCGCGCCTCTACCTGGCGCTCGGCGTCACCACCATCCGCACAGCAGGCAGCGTCGCGCCCTTCACCGACCTTGAGATCAAGCGGCTCATTGACACGGGGCGCATCATCGGGCCGAAGATGCACATCACGGCCCCTTATCTCGAAGGGCGCGGTGCATTCACGCCCGTCATGCACGAGCTGACGGGTCCCGAAGACGCGCGGCGGATGGTGAACTTCTGGGCCGATGAGGGCGCCACCTCGTTCAAGGCTTACATGAACATCACGCGGGCCGAGCTGCGCGCCGCCGTCGAGGAGGCGCACAAGCGCGGCCTGAAGGTCACGGGCCATCTCTGCTCGGTCGGCTTCCGCGAGGCGGCGGAGATCGGCATTGACAACCTCGAACACGGCCTGCTGGTGGACTCCGAATTCGTCTCCGACAAGCAGCCCGACCTGTGCCCGCAGGGGAGTGCCGTTGCCGCCAGCCTGCGGCAGCTCGATTTGAACGGCCTCGCCGCGCAGGAGACGATCCGCACGCTGGTGGCGAAGAACGTGGCAATCACCTCGACGCTCCCGGTCTTCGAGGCGGGCGGCGCGCCGCTCGCGCAGAGCGGCATCGGGGCCGCGAGCGCGCTGCTGAACCCGCGCGTCCTGAGCGTGATGTCTGCTGACGCGCGCGTGCGCTACCTGACGGCGCGGGCCCGCGTCGCCGCAGAGGCCAACTATGTGGCGCTGCTGCGCAAGGCGATGGAGTTCGAGCGCGCCTTCGTACGGGCCGGCGGGCTGCTGGTGGCCGGGCTCGACCCGACAGGCAACGGAGGCATCGTGGCAGGCTTCGGCGACCTGCGCGAGGTCGAGCTGCTGGTCGAAGCCGGCTTCACGCCCGTCGAGGCGATCAAGATCGCCAGCTTCAACGGAGCCAGACTGCTCGGCGAGGAGGCGCGCATCGGCTCGGTGGCGGTCGGGAAACAGGCCGACCTGATGGTCGTCAAAGGGAACCCCGCCGCGAACATCGGCGACATCGAGAAGGTCGAGATTGTCTTCAAGGATGGGGTCGGCTACGACTCAGAGAAGCTGATTCAATCGGTGCAAGGGCTGGTGGGCATTCGGTGACCTCGTACCGCCGACTTCGGTCATGAGCTTCACCGTCGTGGGCCCAATTCGGTATCAGAGGTTTCCTTTGAAGTAAGCCAAAATCTGCCGCGACAATTTCATTTCAAGCGATAGATCGAGGCTGACTATTTGCGAGGGTTAATTGAGCACGATCAGGCCCGGACCCGGAGCGGGAGAGGCTATCCCAAGAAGAACGATGAACAAAATCAATCGGCGTAACTTTCTTCGCGGTACCCTGGCAGCCACCGCCTTTCTAACGGCGGCACGGTCAAACACCTTCGCTGCCAGCTTCAATGCTGAACGCCATTTTGCGCCGGTCAGGGTGGCGCGTGATCGAATCATTCGTGAGGTCGTCGGCCTCCGACCGTATCGTGCCGAAGGCTTTGTCGTTGACGCAGAGCGCCTCGGCGCCAAACTCCTGATTCATAATTATGGGCACGGAGGCGCCGGCATCACCCTGTCTTGGGGAACGGCGTCACTGGCTCTGGATCTAGCGCGAGACTTTCTGGGAGTGCAAAGCTCTCGCGCCCAACGCAGTCGCCGAGCGACGACACATCGACACTTTGCCGTTCTCGGATGTGGCGTTAATGGCTTATCAACCGCGCGTCTCCTGCAACGTCGTTTTCAGGATGGTCCGGGGACGGTGACCATTTATGCCAAAGACCTGCCGCCCGAGACGACTTCCAACATCGCCGGAGGATTCTGGTCGCCCACATCGGTCTACGATCCCCAAGCCGCGTCAACGAAGTTTATCGAACAGTTTCGCCTTGCATGCCGAATTTCCAACCGAGCCTTTCAGCTGCTCGTCGGCCCAGAGTACGGCGTGCGCTGGATAGATACTTTCGAACTCTACCGCAACGAAGCGTCACTCTCTCGGGAATTGACTGGTGGCAATGATCTCTACCCGCAGCAGGAGATTCATCGAGACCCGGAGCATTACTTCGGCTTTCCGTATGTCCGCCAGTACAGCACGATGCTCATCGAGCCTCCGGTCTATCTCAGCGCCCTCTTGCGTGATTTCTACATCGCCGGTGGCAAGTTGGTGGTTAAGGAATTTCGCAATCGCGAAGAGATTATGCGTCTGCCTGAGCCGGTCATCTTCAACTGTACCGGACTCGGTGCGCGTGCGCTGTTTGGCGATCAGGAACTCGGCCCGGTGCGTGGCCAATTGGAAGTGTTGTTGCCACAGCCTGAGATTGATTACTGCTATCTGGGCAGCGGTTACATGTTCCCGCGCCGAGACGGAATCGTTCTGGGCGGCACCTTTGATGACGACGACTGGTCGCTGGCACCGAGGCCGGACCAGGCCACGCAAATCCTCGAAGCCCATGCAAAGATCATGAAGGGGCTCAAGGCATGAAAGGCCGCGCTGCTATGGTCACGCTGTGGGCATTGAAAACCGCTCTAGAGTGCGGCTTTCGATGCCGACTGGCGCAGCCCGCTGCTGTTATATCGAGCGATGATGTTGCGGACATAATCCCTCGTTTCCTGGTAGGGCGGTATGCGGTTGCCATACTTCATTACCGCCCCTTCGCCGGCATTATAGGCGGCCAGAGTCAAATCGACCTTCCCATCAAACATGTCCAGCAAATCCCTCAAGTAGCGGGTGCCCCCCTTTATACTTTGGGCCGGATCATAGGCGTTGGCCACGCCGTAGCGAGCGGCCGTCGCCGGCATCAGTTGCATCAGGCCCTGAGCGCCCTTGCCGCTGACCGCCGTCAGGCGGAAGCCTGATTCCTGATGGATGACACAATAAATCAAGTACGGATCAATGCCGTAACGCTCGCCGTTATAACGAATCAGTGCATCTATTTGCTGGTTTCCTGTACTCCACGCCAGGCCGCTGTTTTGCTGGCTTATCATCGCGACCTCTGCGGAAGCTTTCAGGGCCTGGGCCTTCGCCGCCGCCATTTCTTTCTGGACATTCTCGACTTTCGCACGCGCCTCGGCCAAGGAATTGTCACTCTGTTCGACGTCGCGGCGCGACACCAATCCTTTGTCGAACAGTTCTTTGATCTTCGCGTTCTGGTCGGCCAAACGCTTCAGGCCTTCGTCATACGAGGCGGCGAGCGTTTTCAGGCTGGACTGGTATTGCTCGGCAGCGGTTCCGGTGGAGTCTGCTTTGAGCGGCTTGGTCGCGTCGGCGACCTGGCCTTGCGACTGACTGGATGGGCTGCCTGACCCGCTCGCAGCGGCGGTTTGTGCTTGAGCCGATGCCGCTATGGAAACGATAAACAGAATCATGACCAGCGCTTTATTCTTACACATCTTCAGCTTTCCCCTTGTTAAGTCCCTATTCCCTTGTCCGTATTTGCGTTCCTGAGAAGGCTATTGACGGCTAGCGTCTGCGATTTTTGCGGCCAATTCCTCTAACAGCCTGGCGAGTTGCTCTGCCTTGCGTTCCCCGAGGTGACCAAGCGCCACCGAAAGGGCGTCGGTTTCGGCGCAAAGCGGCACCTTCTTTAAGAGCGCTTCGCCTTGCGGAGTAATATGCAGTGGCGTGCGCCGCCTGTCGCGCGGGTCCGGCTTGCGTTGCAGATAGCCATCACGCTCCAGGGCGTCAACGACGGCGACGAGTGACGGCGGCGTGATCATCATCCGCCGGGCCAGCTCGTTGCTGGTCAGGCTGCCGTGTTCCAGATGACGGAGTATGCCGCATTGCAGCATCGTCATACCCGGGCCGGCAGAGCCGAGGCGCCGTTCGACATCCTTGCGGATGGGTTTGAAGAGGCCCAATAAAGCCGTGTGGACGCGATGATTGTTTTCGCTCATATGAATTAACCTTGATAATTATTAAGCAAGTTAATTAATTTGTCAAGGATTAAAAAAGGCATCATCGGGCCGGTGAATCTGCTGTAATGATTGGGGTTATCTCTCAGCGAGCGATTGCCTTCGGCCTTGGAGTGCGGTGACCGGTCGCCGCACTCCAAACCGGAGATACGCACTCGTCATTTCTTCCGCTGAAGGTCAAGGTGGGCGCGGACATGCTTGTCGCCCGCGAGCATGAAAGTCCAATCCTCGGTGTGATGGTTGGCGTCGATGAGGGTGAACACCGCATGGTGCATGTGCCCGTACTGCGTGCCGCCGGCGACGTCGAGGAAATCGAATTCCAAGGTCTTGCCGTCCGGCGAGAGCTTGCCTTCCATGCGAGGCCGATTACCTGCGTCGCAATAATGCGTCAGCAGCAAGCGATCCGCATCCAGATAAAACATGGTGATCGGATCGTCGGGAATTCCGCTTACCCTCATCTCATGCATGAGGGCGTTCCCCCTGGAAGTCACGCGAAGCGAGACCTGCGTGAGTTTGCCTTCAACCTCAGCGGCCTGCGGGGTGGTTGTCATGTGGGCTTCCCAGGAGCCCTCCAGCGATTTCATCTTCTCGAAAGCCTTTTGCGTCTCCGACGGCGCGACGGCGGTCTTCGGTTGCCCCTGGGCCAGGGCGATGGTGGCTGGCGCAAGCAGACAGATCAGCAGGGCCGCGAAGCGTCTTGGCATGAGTCCTGCGAAAGGGCGGCAAGGGCGTGTGCCAGGACCGTGACCAGGACCCTGGGAATTTCCAGACTCCGTAGCTGCTTCAGAAATGTTGATGGTGTTTTGCATGTTCTCTCCTTTTTGAATGACATGAACGAGTCTCATTGAACGACACTGGCGACCGAGACCAGTGGCATCCCTAAATCACGCACTTTTCTTAGCAATCCATGCAGGGCGGCCTGATCGGCCACCGGGCCGGTTAAGAGGGTCTCGCCGTTATCTTCCAGGGCGACGGCCAGGCCACCAAACCAGTCTGTCCATTGAGCGCCCAGATGGCCTTTGACCCTGATTTGGTAGACCGTCGGCTGGCCTGTATCCGTTTTTCGGTTCAGTGCGTCTGCCATTACCTTGCACCTTTTGCGGGCGGCCTCAATGGTTCGCGCCAGCGGCGGCAAGCGGCAACCGTCAGTGCCAGTGACAAAAACTATCTACCGGCGCTTGAGGCCACCCGCTTGCGCCACGGGTCTCCCGGTGCCTTCAAATAATGTTTGAGTACGTAGCCCCAAGGCATCACGACGAGAACCAGGATAATGCCAACGATATTATCCTTCAGCGTTCCTTTCATATCCGCATCCAGCCCCTGAGCCGCCCCTAGCCGAAGCGCGAAAGCGAGAATCCAGATGGTCTTCCACAGCAATTCGAAGAAAAGCACGGGAAGCAGCTTGAGCGGATAGCGGATTCCCAGGACGGCTAGAAGCGATACGGCAGCGAGCACGCTGCGGACGACTGTGCCCATGTGCGATATGTTTTCGGGAGGGCGAATAATCGCCGGCCATATCATGATCGTTAAGCCCACGGCAATCACTATGTACCCGGCCCTCAACAAGTAGAGCCTGAATATAGACACTTCGGACATCGACTATTCCCTCCGCTAGCCGCTTAATATTAGGCGGCTGCAACCAACGCTGTTTTAAGCTGTGCCGCTCGCCACGGCTACTGACACACCCAAAATATCGTTAATGCGGTATGGGCGTGTAGATACTAAAGTATGGTTTTGGGTATTGTTTTGAGGCGACTGAGGAAAAAGCGCCCGGGGTTTGGCTATAACAGCCCCAGCTCGCGAGCCCGCGCGACGGCTTCCGTGCGGTTTCTTACCTCTAGCTTCGAGAAGATTCTCTGATTGTGCCCTTTGACCGTTATCAGGGCGAGGAAGAGCCGCTCGCCGATCTCTTGATTGGAGAGTCCCTGGGCAATGAGGCGTAGCACTTCTAACTCGCGTCGGCTCAATGGCTCGCTGCCGAGCTGGGCAGGTGAGGCCGGGGGCAGTGAAGATTGGTCCTCGCTTTTCCGCTTCTCGGTTTCAAATACCGCCAGCAGCTTACCGACATACTCTGGCATCACGCCACGAGCCGCCGCCGCCAACAGGTGAGCCATTGGCGCACCTTCGTCGATAAAGAGGCGGACGAAGCCTCCGGGCTCTGCCAGCGCCAGGGCGTCTCCCAGCAGTTGTAGCGCCTTGTCTTGTTCGCCCTGCACATCGTAAGCCACCGATTGGAGGACCATCACCTTGAGCCGTTCATCCTCCCAGCCCCTGGCCTCCGCCTGTTGGCGCAGTCGCTCCAGCACCGCCAGGGCTGCCGCCGCGTTTCCCCTGGCCAGGTGGACCCGCGCCTGGCTGATGGGGAGCTGGTGCGTCTCGGCCAGCCGCTCGGCGGCCACCAGATTGCCCTGATGAAGGAAAGTAAGCACCTGTGCAGCAGCCACTTCAGCCGCCCGATGCGCGAAGTTAGGCTGGCGCACGGACTGACTGGCTTGAGCGAGAATGGCCGCCGCGCCGGCCACGTCTTTGCGGGCGAGTTGCAGACGCGCGAGAAAGACTTCACAGAGAATAAATCGATCAATCACCCGGTCATACTGCCGCGCGAAGTGGAGGCCCTGCCGCCCGTGTTGTTCGGCGGCATCGAGATCATTCCATTCGTAAAGGATACGGGCCAGGCCAAGATGCGCTTCGTGGATAATTTGCAGCGGCTGATCACCTGCCATTTGCAGCACACGCCGGTAGGTGGCGGCCGCCAGACCGAGCTGGTTTTCTGCTTCCTCGACATTGCCCAGGCCAACGGTCGCGATGATGGCGGTGAAGATATCCTCGCTTGCCTGGCTGAGCGATATGGCTTCAGTCAAGGCACGGCGGGCGGCGGCCCAGTCTCGCGAGAAGAGGTAGGCATACCCCATCGTCCAATAAGCGGTAGCGCGGGAAATAACCATGTCGGGGTTCAGGTACTCCAGGGCGCGGCGCGACTGGGCAAGCATGGTGTCTACCTTGTAACGAGTGAGAGCCAGCACCGCCCTGGCAGCGGCAATCAGTCCGACAAGGTTTCGATCTTCCTCTTGCGCCTCGCGGCCTCGCAAGGCGTCTTCAGCCGCTTGGAGTTTCTCTTCCACGCCTGCGGTCTGGCCATTGACCAACAACAATGAGGCATACCTCCACCACAACCAGGGTCTGGCGTCGAGGACGGTCTTTGGCAGTGATTTTAGCCAGTCTAAGATAGCGGCCACCGCGCCGCGCAGGTGCTGGGGTATCCGGTCTCCTGCGATGAGTTGCTGGGCGCGCTCGACATCATCAGCGGCGGCAGCATGGTGGAAGGCTTCAATCGCCAGGCCATTCTCTTCAAACCACCGACTGGCACGGATGTGCAGCTCGTTGATGCGGCGCTCCGCATCCTCTGGTGATGAGGCGATGCTCTGGTGCAGCCTCTGCCGCAGCAAGTCGGCGAAGAGGTGGTGATAGCGATACCAGCGCCGCTCGTTGTCCAGGGGGATGATGAACAGGTTGGCGCGCTCAAGCGTGGCGAGGGTTTGCTGGCCCGAGCCAGATCGTTCAAGCAGAACGGCATCACATAGGGGACCGCACAGCCGGTCAAGGATAGACGTGCGCAGCAGGAAGGTCTGGACGCTTTCTGCCTGCTGCTGTAGGACCTCTTCAACCAAATAGTCGAGCACGAAATGGTGGCTGCCGGTGAACGACTTGATGAAGCCGGCGGCGTCTTTATGCCCCTGCAATGAAATGGCGGCCAGTTGCAGCCCGGCGATCCAGCCTTCGGTGCGGGCTTCCAAAGCGGCAACGTCTTCCGCAGAGAGCTTGAGGCCCATGGTCTGATTGAGAAACTCAGCCGCTTCCGAGGGGGTAAACCGCAAGTCGGCGACGCGCAGTTCGGTCAACTGGCCGCGGGCGCGTAAACGGGCCAGCGGGAGCTGTGGGTCCTCACGGGTGGCGATGACCACATGCATCTGCGGCGGCAGGTGTTCGACGAGAAAGGCGAGGGCACGATCAATCGCTTCGGCGTCAATAACGTGGTAGTCGTCAAGGATGAGGACGAAACCATCGGGGATGGCGCTGATCTCATTCAGCAAGGCGGTTAAGATCGCTTCGGTCGGCGGCGGTTGCGGCGATTGCAGCATCCCCGCAACCGCCTTCTCGATATTCGCCGCGACCGCCTGCAAGGCGGCGGCGAGGTAAGCTAGAAACTGTGCGGGATCGTTATCCCCTTCATCCAGTGACAACCAGCCCACCGGCGGCTTGCAACCGGCGACCCATTCGCTGAGCAGCGTGGTCTTGCCAAAGCCGGCGGGGGTAGATATGAGGGTCAGCTTATGGTGCAGGCCCTCGTTCAGACGCTCGATCAGACGGGGGCGCAAGACGGCTTTAGGCCGAGGCGGGGGGATATAAAGTTTCGTAGCCAAAATCTGTGCAGACATAAGAAACACATGCCCCAAAGTTTAAAAAGCCGCAAGGCCCAATCCCGGCCTCAAGCAGCGCCGCGCCAACGATTGGCAAAACCGAGCGTATGTAGGAACGAGAAGGACTCCTATAGAGTTTCAAATCCTGCGGATAACCCAGGCGAGGTCAGGGGTGACGAATTCGGGACCAGGTTAGTAGACATCAGCGTTAATCAGCCGTATTCTTCTGACTGGTCGGTGGCGATACGCTGTAGAGATTTCAACCCGTTGCAGCCAATTGTTAATTCGCGGCGCGGTTGAATCATTAGTCCTCATCATCCGTCGGTTGGAGGTCCGAATCCTCCGGGGGCCACCAATTCTTTCAATGGGCACAAATGAAGTTAGGAAGGTTATGAGCGGTCGAGCAAAGGTTTGGGGAATTTTTCTGGTCTTGATGCTACTCCTGCCAGGCGCACCCGTCGCCCTGGCGAAAAAGAAGAAGCTGCCGGATTTGATCGTCGCCCACTTCAGCAGTGACACAACCGTCGTCGTCGGCACGCCTTTGCGAAACGTCTCGACGGAAATTCTCAATCAGGGCAAAAAACCGGCGGGCGCGTTTCGCCTTCATTACTATCTGTCGCTTGATCCCACGATCACGCCGCAAGACTTCGATACCGGCGCAACCTGCGAGATCGCTGGCCTGGCGCGAGACGAAGCCGGTGGCTGCACGACGAGCATTGATCTGCCGGCGTCGCTTGTGCCGGGAACCTATTACCTGGGCGTTATTGTTGACGATCAGGAAGCTGTGGGCGAAGCGGACGAGAGCAATAACCTCGGCGTCTTCGGGCCGATTACGGTTCATCCCAAAGACGTCGGACCGCCGCCCGCCCCCGGCACCATCCACATAGACGGCGACCCGAGTGATTGGGCAGAGATCGCGCCGATCCTCAGTGACGCCGGCGGTGACGGGCCGTTCGATTCGTCCGGGCGCTACATCGCGGGGAGTGATTTTCTGCGCATCTGGGCGACGAACGACAACGCCTACGTTTACTTCTTGATGGAATTTGCCGGCGCGCCTTACACGGGCGGCATCCAGCTCTTTTTCGACACCGATGTTAATCCTTCGACCGGCTGCACGGGAATGGAAGCGGTGATCTTCACGTCGCCGGCTGAGCCCGGCGGCCACCTGGCGCTCGGCGACTACCGCAACTGTGTGGCAACGGACGATTACCCCGGCGCCATCTTGTCTGCCGTGCAGGAACGCGACGGCCACAGCTTTCTCGAAGGCCGCGTGCTTATGGATGATCTGTTCAGGCAGACGCCGGGGCGCAGGGACTTTCGCATCTTTGCCAGAGCCGATTTCGCAGGAACCAGCGATACGGTCTGGCCGCCGACAGTCTACTCGTTGACGGAACATTATCCGGGCGGCGCCAATCTGCGCATCACTTTCGACACGCCCGAAGTGCAGCCGGATTTCACTCAGCCGTGCGGCGGGCGTTTGCCCGCCTGGCGTTACGGGATGACGCTCACCGAAGTCGGCGGCGTCGGCCTTCACATCACCAGCTACAAAACGGTGCTGTACGACAGCAACGGCGGTTATCTGATCACGCTCGCGGCCAACTCGGCGGCAGACTTCGCCCGGCTGTTTGTCGCTTGCGGAGAGAATGGCGATTACATCCCTGCCAACGGCAAAGCGTGCAGCCAGTCGCTCTGCCTTAACGCGACCAATGCCAGCGGCGGCCAGATCGATATGACCTTCGACGGCTTTGACGATAAGGGCAACCCCGTGCGATTCACGAGCGGCAAGCTCATTCTGAGATCGCGATAAACAAACGCTGCCGCGCCAGCCACCCGCCGGCTACTTCTGCTTGAGCGAATAGACCTGACCGCCAACCTTGATCCTCCCCTTGGGCGCTGCGGGCGCGCCGGCGGCTCGCTATAATTGAGGCAAGAGATTGAAGCAGAGGCGAGCCAGCTTGTTCGTTGATGAGGGGCAAATGGAATTTCAGCTTGAAGAAGCCATCGCGATTCTGCGCCGTACGCCGGAGACGTTGAGTGTGCTGCTCAAAGACTTACCCGAAGCCTGGTTGACCGCGAATGAGGGCGGCGATTCATGGAGCCCTTACGACGTCGTCGGCCATTTGATTCACGGCGAAGAGACCGACTGGGTGCCGCGGGCTCGAATCATTCTTGAGCGCGGCGAGGCGCAAGCGTTCACACCTTTTGACCGCTTCGCGCAGTTTGAAAAATCGCGCGGCAGATCGCTCGGAGAATTGCTGGAAGAATTTGCCGGCCTGCGCTGGCAGAATCTCACGGCGCTTGCCGAATTGCGCCTGCGGCCTGAGCAGATGCGCTTGCGCGGCACGCATCCCGAGCTGGGCAGCGTCACGCTCGGCGAGTTGCTGGCGACCTGGGTGGCGCATGACCTCAGTCACGTCGCGCAAGTTCTCCGCGTGATGTGCCGGCAATATGGCGAAGCCGTCGGCCCGTGGAAACAATACCTGCCGCTGGTGAATGGCGACCGGGGCTAGCCTTCGCCTGATTCAGCGACGCGGCGCTTGGCTTCGTCAATCAATTCGTTGTTGCGCTCATAGGAAAGCTCGCCGTCACCGCCCGCCATCGGTGGCGGGTACTGATGGCGGCTGTAGACCGGGTAGGCTTCCGTGCGCAGGTGCGCCAGCATATGATGGCCGCGCCGCGCCGCCCGCTCATGTCTTAATGCCGAAATGTCTATGGGCGCGACAACGATGCGCTCGCCCGGCCCCGGCGACGCCTGCGCCAGAATGCGCCCGTCAAAATCAACCACCATGCTGCCGCCCGGCCAGGAGTAGGGCGGATAGAATTTCAACTGCGCGCCTTGATTGGCGGCGACAACATAAGCGGTGTTCTCAAGCGCGCGACAACGGTTCACCACCGTCCACCAATCCATCGGCTCGGTCGCGCCCCACGGGTCCATGTAAGCCGACACCCGAATCATCACCTCCGCGCCGTTGGCCGCGAGTTGCCGCATGGCTTCGGGAAAGAGCCAGTCGTAACAGATGGCGCAGCCGATGCGACCGAGCGGCGTGTCGGCAACCGGAAACAAGGGCTCGTCGTAGCCCTCAAGGTCGTGCGGGCTGGCGTGAACTTCGTAAGGAATCCATGTGTTCACCTTGCGGTACTTGTACAGCACGCCCTGCGGCCCGATCAGGCAAGTTGTATTGAAGACCACATTCGGCCACTTCGGGTCGAGTTCGATCATCGAGCCGCTTTGAATGTAGATGTCATGCTCGCGGGCTTTCTGCTCCAGGCGCTCGGTATGCTCGTTGGGGATTTCGACGGCGAGCTTTTGCCGCAACTCCTCGACCGTGGGAAAGACCGGCGCGGCGTGAGCGAATTCGGGAAAGACCGCCAGCCGCAGCGGCAGGAAGGGCGCGGCGCCGGCGACCGCCGCGTCAATCATGGCCAGCATGCGGTCGGTCGAGCGGCGCATCTCGCGGCGCTCTATGGGATTCGGCATGTCTGTCTGACATGCCGCGACGGAATAACGAATGTGCTGCATATTACACTTCCTGTATTGATGACTTCAGCGGCGAGGATTGCCGCTTGATAGATTCGGCGCAATGACCGGCTCGGCAAACGTGCTTTCGATGCGCGGCAGCGGCGCGGCGATGATGCGCGTGTTGTAGCGCTCAATCAAACGGCGGCGCGCGGCGCTCAGCGGATAGCTCTCCGGTGCGCTGTACGGGTACTGCTTCATGCCGTGAAACGGCAACGGCGCGACCGCATCGGGGCTCGCCGAATGAATGTCCATCTCCTTGCTGAAGCCGTCGGCATAGAGCAAGTAAGTCCGCTTCCAGCCCGCCGGCAAAGGCGGCAGCCGCGTCGCGTCGAAGGATAAGATGATCTCGTCGCCGGGCCGCGAGACGACGAACAGATCGTCGGTTTTCATAAGCAGCTCGCGCACGTCGCCTTCGCGCGTGTAGCGACCGGGCATCGTCTTCCACGGCGACTGCGACGAGACGCGTGCGTAATCATAGCCGAACGGCTCGCGCCCGTCGGGCGTCGTCTCGGCTGAAAACCCGCGCCAGTGCAGGTCGGCCACGAGCGGGTCAAGCCGGGTCATCTGCATTGCCGCATCACCCGCCGATGTGTCAACCAGAACCTGATCCCAGTAGATGCGCATGTTGGTCACGATGCGCACCTCGCGGCTCGCGGACAGGAACTTGCCGGTCAGATCAACCGTCACGGTCTGCGGGCGGCCCACGGGAATGCCGATGTCTTCGATGACGGTCTGCCAGCGGCCCCGCGAATCTTTGACTTGCAGCGCCGGCAACTGTGCCGCCAATCCCGATTGCGAAGCGGCGACGTTGTCGCTCGAAAAGGCGTAATCGGTCCAGCCCGTGAGCAGCAACACGGTGCGCCCCCGCGCCGTCGCGCCGAGGTTCATCGTCAGCATGTGCGGCTCGGCATAGCCGCGAATGCGGTGCAGCGCGAAGTCATCAACGAAGCGGCGATCTCGTTTCGCCAGCCGGTCGCGCACGTCCCGACCGCGATCATCTATGGCGGTGATCGGCGGATGCGCGTTGCGCGTCGTCCAGAGCTTGAATGGCCGCGGCGGCTCGGTCATGCCTTCGTTGGGATAGATTTCCGTGTCTGCCGGATGCGCGACGGCGATCAGTTGCAGGCGATCAACGTAGAGTACTTCTTCAAGCTCGTTGGTGACGCGCAGCTCAAAGCGCCCGTCACGCGCCTTCAATTGGTCATCGCGGATGCGGACATATTCATCCGGGTCGGGCGTGTTGCGCTGGCCCGGCGCTTCCCAGTAACCCATCTCGCCGCCGCCCATGAAATCGGTGATGAACTCGAAGCGCTCGCCGTTCCATGCGTACAGGAAAGGGCAGGACGATGGCTTGCGGTCACTCTCTGTGATGGTGAACCGTCCGACAAGCGGTAATTGTTTGTCGTTAGGTTTGGCATTGGGGAGAGGGATGCCGGTTTCGGACTGCAAGGTGCCCGAAGGCCAGAGGACGCGCACGGCGTCAAATGCCGCGCGCTTGCCGAGACCCAGGATGATGCTGGCAGGCGCGGGCGCCGGACTGGCCGAATAATTTTCGAGCTTCTGGTAAAGGCTACCGGCGCGCGCCTCGACCTTGGCGCCTACGGGCAAGCGTATCTTGCCCTTGTCGTTTAAACCCACAAGCCGCACACTCAGCGAAGCGTTCTTATTGCCGCCGTCGTTGCGCGCCGCCTTGACTTCGCCCGCCGCCGAGATGGCGATCAAGTCTGTGTCGTCATCGCCATCAATGTCACCTGCCGCAAAGGCGCGAATCAGGGTTCCCGCGCCGAAGAGATCTTTGCTGATGGCGCGCTCGCTGGTGTTCTCCCATTTGTTGCCGAGATTACGCAGCACGCGCACACCATTGCTGGTCGCGATTACCAGATCGAGCAAACCGTCATTGTCGTAATCAAGAAACTGTGCGGCGGTCACGGCCTCGGTTCCGGCAGACGCCGCGGCGGTCGTGAAGCGGCCACGCCCATCGCTCACAGCCAGTGTGCCCGCGCCGTCGGCACGGCCAAAGAAGAAATCGGTGTAGCCGTCTTTGTTGACGTCGCCCGCCGCCGCGCAGGTGAATGCGCCTTTGACGGTCAGCCCGACTTCCGCGGCGACGTTGCGGAACGTGCCGTCGCGCTGGTTGCTGTAAAGCGCCGGTTGATCGCCGGCGTTGACGACCAGCAGATCAACGTCACGGTGGTTGTCGTAATCGGTCGGCACGACGGCGACCGCGTGCGCCGTGCCGCCACTCAGTTTTGCCGCCGCCGTGTAGTCGATGAACTTGCCATCGCCATTGTTCCTGAGCAGCAGATTCGGCGCGGCGGCGAAGTCGTCGGGAAAGCTTAGCTGACGACCGGCAGCACCCGCCGGGGCCTTCGTCAGGTCGGCACAGCCGGCGATGAAGATGTCGAGGTCGGTGTCGTGATCGACATCTACGAACGCGACCGAGAGCGCCAGGTAAGGATAATTGGGAATGCCCGCGGCGGCGGTCGCGTCAGAGAACTTGCCGTTGCCATCGTTGTGATAAAGCGTCAATCCGCCGTAGCGCAGCACGAGCAGATCGGGCTTGCCGTCATTATCGTAGTCGCCGGCGACCGCGGCGATGCCGACGGTATTCGCCGGCGTCTTCGACAGGCTCGCCGTCTCGGTCACGTCAACGAATTTGCCGCCGTCGTTGCGGTAGAGCTTCTGTGACGCGGCGTTGGTGACAAACAGATCAAGGTCGCCATCGCCATCATAATCAAACAGCGTCACGCCGCCGCCAAATGAAGCGGCCAGATCGCGCTTCGCCTTGTTGTTCCACTCCGCACCATTGATCGCGCGTCCGATGACCTTGCCGGCGGGCACACCGTCCGGGGCTTGCGGTGGTGTGCCGGAGATCACGCTCGCAGTCGCGTCCGCGAAGGTGACTTCGGGCGTCGCCGTTGAAACCAGCTCGGGCTCGGCGCCGGTCGAGGCAATCGCTTCGGCGTAGCGCCCATGCTCCAGGTACTCTTTGCCGATATCCGTGCCGTAGTGGGCATCGCTTACCTTCTTGAACTCCGCCATCACGCGCGTGCCCTCTTCGCGCTGGCCCGACTGCATCAGGGTGAGGCCGAGGCCGTACAGCGCCGTGGTGTTATATGACTCGGTTTCAATCGCGTGGCGGAAAGCGGTGATGGCGTTCGGGAAGTCGCGCTGCTGTTTGTAGAGCTGGCCGACGTTAATATTCGCTCCGGGGTCGCGCGGGTCAATGTCGAGAACGCGCTTGAAAGCCGCCATCGCGTCGGGTGGGCGATTCTGCACCTTGGCAATCATGCCAAGAGTGTAATAGACCTGCGGCGCCGCAGGCGCAACCGTTTCAGCGGCCTTCGCTTCGCGCTGCGCGGCGTCATATTCGCCGGCGTAGAAGAGCGCGATGGCCAGATTGATCTGTGCCATGGCGAGCTTTGGCTCAAGGCCGAGGGCGCGGCGAAATTCTTTGACCGCATCCGGGTACTTGTACTGCTCAAGCAGGGCGACGCCGATGTTGTTGGCGCGATACGCCTCTTCGCGATTCGCTGTTTTCGCATCCGTCTGGTTATTGGTTAAAGCGGTGAAGCTGGCGGCAAGCAGAATACTGCTGATGAGTGCGGCGGCGAGCAACAAACGTCCGGTCTTCATAAGTATGTTTATAAATCCAGGACGCCGGTCTGTCCATGCCCGCTTGCCGCGGTGGCGCGGGGAAGAGAGACGCGGCGACAAGGCGATGGGGCGAAAGCAAGGCGGCCCACCCCTGGCCGTGGCGCGTTTCAATCCTCTTCCCTAATCTAAGCGGGCAGGGTTATCAGGTCCGTCGAATCAGATTGATGAGGCCGAGGCTGGCACATTGGCCGGGACTAGCCGCCGAGGGTGATCATTTCGAGCTTGCGGTGTTCTTTGGCTCGATAGCCGTCGGGCGATTGCAGCGCTTCGAGGCGTTCGTCCGAGTAGCGGTCGTCGCGCCGGCCCCAGACTTTAATAATAAACTCGCGAATCTCGTCGTCGGTCGCGCCGCTGCGGAGCAGGCTCTTCAAATCATGACCGCGCTCGGCAAACAGGCAGGTCACCAGATGGCCATCGGCGGTCAGGCGGGCGCGCGTGCAATCTGTGCAGAAGGGCTCGGTCACCGAAGCGATCACGCCGACGCGGCCACCGCCATCCACAAAGTCATAGTCTACCGCCGGGGCGGCGGCCTGCTCGCGCCCGACCTCGCGCAGCGGGTAACGCGCATGAATCACTTCTAAAATCTCGCGCTTCGCAATCATCTTCTCGGATATCCAGCGGTTGGCGTTGCCCACGTCCATGTACTCGATGAAGCGCATGGTGAAACCGTGCTCGCGGGCAAACTCGACCAGCGGCAGGATGTCGTCTTCGTTGACGCCGCGCTCGATCACCGCATTCAGCTTGATCGAAGCAAAGCCCGCCCGCTGCGCCGCAAAGATGCCCTCCAGCACGGCACGGAGGTCGCCGCGCCGGCGGATGCGCGCGAACTTCTCAGGGTCGAGCGTGTCGAGGCTCACATTCAAACGCTTCAGGCCCGACGCCGCGAGCAAGTCGGCTTTCTCGGCGAGCAGCGAGCCGTTGGTCGTCAAGCAGAGGTCTTGCAAGCCGTCAATGGCGGTGAGCTGGCGAATCAACACGTCAAGGTCGCGGCGCAAGAGCGGCTCGCCGCCGGTCAGGCGAATCTTCTCTACGCCGAGCCCAACAAACAGACGGGCCAGCCGGCTGATCTCTTCGAAGCTGAGAATCTCGCGCCGCGCAATCCACAGGTATTCGTCGTCCGGCATGCAATAGGTGCAGCGGAAATTGCACCGGTCGGTGACCGAGATTCTCAGGTCTTTGAGCAATCGGCTGTAGCGGTCGTGGGTCATGAATTCACCTGTGATGACTGGTATTCTAACGCAGCTCGAAAGCGCAAGCCAATCACAGAACTTAAACCGCCAAGACGACAAGACCGCCAAGAACAGATCAAGGTCGTCTTGGCGGTCCTGGCGTCTTGGCGGTTAATCTTCGGATCACTCGCCGGTGTGCTGGCCGCGCCCCTCGGCAATATAAGCGCGGCAGAGCTTCAGAAACGACTCAAGCGCCGGCGCGATGTAATCGCTCTTCAGGTACGCGACGCCAAATTGCCAGCGCACGTCGAGCCCCTGCACAGGCACGGCGCGCAAGCTGCCGCGCGCCACCGCCGTGCGCGCCGCGCCTTGCGGCAGGATGGTCACGCCAAAGCCTAGCTCGACCATCTTGATGATCGCTTCCGTGCGCTGCAACTCCATGATGATGGTCGGCTCCAGGTGGTGCTTCTCGAAAAACAGGTCGAGCAGACGGCGCGTGTTGCCGCCGTGCTCGCTCAGGATCAGCGGCTCGGCGGCAAGCCGCTCGACGGTGACGCTCTTTTCGCCGGCCAGCCGATGTGTAGGATTCATTACCGCCGCCAGCCGGTCGCTGCGCAGGGTCTCGGTCGTCAAGTCCGAGGCTTCGACCGGCAGCGACACGATGCCGACGTCCAGGTGGCCGGCGAGAATCTGTTCGACGATGCGCTCGCTGGTGCCGCCGACTACGAGCAGGTCGAGCAGCGCGAAACGGCGCTTGATCTCGCTGAGGATTTCCGGCAGCGGTTGCAGCGTGAAGGCCGTCGAGGTGACGCCGATGCGCAAGCGCCCGCGCGACGCCTGGCCGAGACCGGCGAGCGCCGCCTTGGCTTCGTCGTGGGCGTGCAGGATGGTCTCGGCGTGCACGAGCAGCGCCCGCCCGGCTTCCGTCAAATAGAGCTTTTTGTTGACGCGCAGGAAGAGCGGCGAGCCGATCTCTTCTTCGAGCTGGCGGATATGCACGCTGACCGCCGCCTGCGTCAGGTGAATGCGCGCCGCCGCTTGTGTGAACGAGCCGGCGTCGGCGACTGCCTGAAATGTTCTCAGTAGCCTTAACTCCATTCCGAATTCGTCATCGAGCGCCGGCCTTCAACGCCGGTCATCGAGCAAGTCGTCGAAGGCGGCATCGTCTAACTCGTCGAGCGTCCGGGCGACGCGGTCGGCTTCAAGCCTCGCGTGCGTCGTCAGCACGCCGATGGCGCGCATACCGGCGCGGCGCGCGGCCTCAGTGCCGGCGGGCGCGTCTTCAACGACGACGCAGCGCGCCGGCGTCGTCCGCACTTTGGCGGCGGCGGTCAGAAAGATTTGCGGGTCGGGCTTGCCACGTTCGACCTCTTCGGCAGAAACGATGGCGTCGAAGCGGCCTTCGAGGCCGAGCGCCGCGAGAATGACTTCGAGGTTGAGCGGCGGCGCCGACGAAGCGATGGCTTGCCGCCAGCCGTCATCGCGCAGGCGGTCGAGCCAGCGGCGCACGCCCGGCAACGGCGTGATGCCGCGTTGCCGCACCAGCTCGCGGTATTGCTCTTCCTTGTCGAGGCTGATGCGCAGGATGCGCTCGGCGGTAATCTCCGCTCCGAAGTAGGTGTGCAGAATCTCGTCGTTGCGCCGGCCAAACGTAGACATGAACTGCTCGCGCGTCAACGCATAGTTTTCCGTGTCGAGCGCCGCGCGCCAGCTCAGCCAGTGATATTCGAGCGAATCTACGAGCGTGCCGTCTACGTCCCACAGCACGGCGCGCGCCGCAGGGTTGTCATCCACATTCATAAGTCTGTGAGATTATCCGAGAATCCGCTGGCAGGCAATCTGCCCGCTGAAACCGGCGAATGAAAGGCCGCCACTCATCGCGGCGGCCTTTCATTCATGATGCTCAAAATCGAGCCCGTCTCAAGCGGTAGGCCGGCGCTCTTTGTGGCCAGCCGCCCGGCTTATTCACTGGGCGCGACAATCTCAAGACCGGCTTCGCGCGCCGCGTTCAGCCCGCCTTTCAGCGAGTAGGCGTTTTGATAGCCCCAGCCGAGCAGCGACTGCACTTCAGCTTCGGCGGCCTCGTCGTGCGGGCAGGTGCAATAGGTGACGATGACCGTCTTCTTGTCAACGCCTTTGGCCCACTCTTCCAGCTTGCTGCTCGGCACATGCACCGCGCCTTTGATGATCTGGCCGTTCAGGTCGTGGCGCGCATCAAGGATGATGATCGCTTCGCCTTTGCCCAGACGTTGCTTGAGCTCTGTCGCGGTGAGCTCGTGCTTGACGTCGTCGTTTGCGGTTGCCGCTTTCGGCGCGGCAAATAATCCGGCGGCCACAAGCAGCACACAGACAGCCGCCATCATTAATCTCTCGAACTTCATGCGTATCTCCTCAGTTGAATATCGGGGGGATCAACCACCTCTTCCCTACCGATTATCCTACCACCGCCCGCCGATGCCGCGCCATGCGTCGGCGGCTTTCAAATCCCTGTGGCACGTTTCATAATTCACGGCTATGGAGATTCTCGTCATTGGCGGCACAGGATTCATCGGCCCGGCGGTCATCCGGCAGCTTGCGGCCGGCGGCCATCAGGTTTCCGTGATGCACCGCGGGCGCAAGAGCGCGCCTCTACCCGCCGGGGTGCGAACGTTTCGCGGCGACCGTCACGCGCTGCGATTTATGAGGAATGACCTGAAGCGGCTGGCGCCCGAAGTGGTCATCGATCTGATCTGCTATAACCAGGCCGAAGCCGAAGGCTTGATGCGGGCGTTCAGCGGACTGGCGCGGCGCACGGTCGTCGCTTCGAGCCAGGATGTGTATCGCGCTTATGGTGGCTTCATCGGTCTGGAAGAAGCAGCGCCTGCGACCGCACCGCTTTCGGAAGACGCGCCGCTGCGCGAGTCGCGTTATCCCTATCGTCAGTTTGCCGAACGGTTCGGGCAGTGGGTTTACGAATACGACAAGATACTGGTCGAGCAGGTGGTGATGAGCGAGGCGCAATTGCCGGGCACCGTGCTGCGCCTGCCTTTCGTTTACGGCCCGCGCGATCATCAGCACCGCACGTTTGATTACCTGAAGCGCATGGATGACGGTCGTGGCGCCATCCTGATGGGCGAGCGTCGCGCCGCGTGGCGCTGGACGCGCGGCTATGTCGACAACGTCGCCGCTGCCATCGCGCTTGCGGCGACCGATGAGCGCGCCGCCGGTCGCACTTACAACGTCGGCGACCCGGCGGCATTGAGCGAGCTGCAATGGGCGCAGATCATCGCTGAGGCTGCCGGCTGGGCAGGCGAGTTCGTCACGGTGCCGGATGACGCGCTGCCGGCGCATCTGCGCATGCCGTACAACTTCGCGCATCACCTTGATGGCGACACCCGCCGCATCCGGCGTGAGCTTGATTACACAGAGCCGATCACGCGCGGCGCGGCCTTGCAACAGACCATCGCCTGGCAGCGCGCCAACCCGGCCGCCGTGGACAGCGCGGAACAGTTCGACTATGCCGCCGAAGACGCGCTGCTCGAAAGCGTGCGGCAGCAGCGCCGCTCGTGAAGCGGCCATCGCGCCTATGTTTCACTTCTCGCAACCATCCGCCGAGCAGGTCAGGCAATTTCTGGCGGCGCAAAGCCAACAAGCATTCTCTTACCGAGAGACTGGCATGACGCGCGGCCCTGCGCCGGCAGGTTATCAATGCGACCACAACCGCACGCGGCTGGGCAGTGGCGCGCAGGTCTTTGCCGATGCCGTGGCCGCCTTACGCCGCTGGCAGATGTTCAACCTCGGCTGGCTTGCGCTCTTCCCCGCCGCCGCGCCGATTGAGGTTGATGTGACAGTCTGCGTCCGCGTGCGCCATTACGGCTTCTGGTCGCTGAACGGCTGTCGCATCGTTTACCTGATTGACGAGGACGGCCCGGTCAAACGTTATGGCTTCGCCTACGGCACACTGGCCGCGCACGCCGAGCGCGGCGAAGAGCGTTTCACTGTCGAATGGCATCGCCGTGACGACGCGGTCTGGTACGACATTCTCGCTTACTCGCAGCCGCGTCATGCGCTGGCGCGGCTCGCCCGTCCGTTGGCGCGGCGGCTGCAAAAGCGTTTCGCGCGCGACTCGCAGCAAGCCATGCGCCGCATAAGATAATGATGAAGTGTGAATGCGGAATGATGAATAAAGGCAGGCGATTGTCTATAGAGCGTGTCTGAAAAGTCCCTTAGGGACGTGATGTTTATAGTTAGAGGCATGAAAAAGAAACAAGCCCCGTAGGGGCGCAATGTCGCGATTGCGCTCCTACGGGGCTTGATGACTAAACCGACCCGGTGACGATAAACATCACGCTCCTAACGGAGCTGACTTTTCAGACACGCTCTATAAGATCATCCGGCTTCCTTTTCGGTTCATCATTCCGCATTCATACTTCATCATTTCCCAAGTCGCGGCGGCTCGACTATAATTGCCCTTCATTCATCAGTGGAATTCCTTACAGGAGATCGATTCATGCGAAAATATGCCGCGCCATTCTTGTCTCTCGCACTCCTCGTCGGCTCGCTGCCGGCGCTGGCGCAAGAACCTGCCGACATCAACGCGCAGATTCGCAAAGAAGCTGCCGAGCACTCGCAGATCATGCGCACGATGCACTTTCTCACAGACCTCTATGGCCCGCGCCTGACCGGCTCGCCGAATCACAAGGCCGCCGCCGAGTGGGCCGCCAAACAGATGACCGCCTGGGGCCTGGCGAATGCCCACCTCGAAGCCTGGGACTTTGGCCATCCCGGCTGGCTCAACGAGAAGTTGACGGCGCATCTGGTTTCGCCCGTCAAAGACCCGCTCGTATGCGAAGCCCTGGCGTGGACGCCAAGCACCAGCGGCACGGTCATGGCTCAGGCTTATCAGATGATCCTGCCCGACAAGCCGACGCCGGAAGAGCTGACCGCCTACCTCACCACGCAGAAGGAGAAGGTCAAAGGGAAGATCGTGCTGGCCGGCAAGCACCAGCTCGTCAAGGTGACGATTGATCCCGCGCCGCGTCGGCTCGACGATAAGGCGGCAAAGGAACGTTATGACGCGAACAGCACCAGCCAGCCGCAGCGCCCGCAGCCGCCGGTCCCAGACCCAACAAAACTGACCGGCAGGCAGATCGATGAACAGCTCGACCGCTTCCTGATTGCAAGCGGTGCGCTCCTGCGCGTCAACGACTCTGGCATGGATCACGGCGAGGTGCGCGCTTTCAACAACCGCACCTTTGATCTCGCGAAGGCGCTGCCGACGGTGGTGATGCGCAACGAAGATTACGGGCGGATCACGCGCCTGCTCGCCGACGGCACGCCGGTCGAGCTGGAATTCAACATCGTCAACCATGTCTATCCCGAAGGCAAAACCTCTTACAACGTCGTCGCCGAGCTGCCGGGCACGGATAAGAAGGACGAGATTGTCATGCTCGGCGGCCATCTCGATTCGTGGCACTCGGCGACCGGCGCGACGGACAACGCCATCGGCTGCGCCGTGATGATGGAAGCGCTGCGCGTCTTAAAATCGATTGGCGTCAAGCCGCGCCGCACCATCCGCGTCGCCTTGTGGGGCGGCGAAGAGCAGGGCCTGCTCGGCTCGCAGGCTTACGTCAAAGAACACTTCGGCTCGTTTGAAAGTCCGAAGCCTGAGTTCAACAAGCTAGTGGCTTATTTCAACATCGATTCAGGCACAGGACGGGCGCGCGGCGCCGGCGTCTTCGGCCCGCCCGAAGCCGCGGCGATCATGCGCGAAGCCCTCGCGCCATTCGCCGATCTCGGCGTCGCCGGCGCGATTGCGACCAAGAGCCGCGTGCTGGGCGGTTCGGACAACACATCATTCAGTCAGGCGGGCCTGCCCGGCATCGGCATGGGACAAGACCCGATTGAATACTTGAGCGTGACGTGGCACACCAACCTCGACACCTATGAGCGGATCATCGAAGACGATGCCAAGATTTCGGCGACGGTGATCGCGGCGGCGGTCTATGAATTGGCCATGCGCGACGAGATGCTGCCGCGCTTCACCAAAGAAGCGATGCCGCCGCTGCCGCAGACGCCGGCCACACAGCCCGCGCAGCCCGCGCCGCCGCGCGCCGCCACGCCATCAAAGCAGTAGTGCGGTTTTCGCAGAGCGGCTAAGACAGAACAGAGCGGCCCCGCAATGGCGCGATCAAAAGATTACGCCATTGCGGGGCCGCTCTGTTTTATGCGGGCTTGATAATGACAGGTTCGCCCATTACCACGAGAAGGTGTCGTTCAAAAACTCTGCGGCAACTCGACTTTGATCGTTTCAGTCTACGACTGAAATGACCTTAACGGCCAGGTTGTTGTTGTTATGAACCTGAATCCCCTTGAGAGGCCCATCCTGAGGAGTAATCTCCACCAACAGGTAGAACGCCCAGGTCCCATGAGATGAAACGCAACGAATCGGCAGCATCTCCTGCGGCCATGGCATATTCACGATAAGATTCGCTCCCGCTTGTATAGTGGGCAGGGCGACTTCACCAATGAAATAAGTCCCCAGCTCCCAATCCGTGCGGGTCAGATTGCCCGTGCCATTTCGCGGCTCCCAGCTTTCAGGAAATGGGAATTCCTCAACTTCTGACAAGGCCAGATAAAAGCGTACCCATGCGTCGAGACTTGCCTCACTTCCGCGATTCTTGATGCGGGCATATATCCACCGCTCCTTGCTTCTCACCGGGTCCTGGTGCGGGCCGGGAATGTCAAAACGGCCCGGTAAGGCGCCATAATCAATTGCCGGGTCGGCATTGCGAACCCAGATGTCAGGGCTGTGGACCGAAGGCGCAGTTGGCCTTCTTCCGGTATCGCGCAAGTTTTTGCGAATCATCAAGTCCCTGGTGAACTTATAAGCCCGTGCCGCCTTGACCGCCTCGTAGGCATTCAGCCTGCCATAGCCATAGCCGTTGCTGCGCACCGCCGGCTTGCCGAATTGACCAATGTGACAGCCATCTTCGTCAAACCATGGAGCGATTGGATCATCCTTGATATTGCCCTGATCAATCTTGCAGGCTGTGGAGCGGAGAATCTCTCTCGCCTCGACCCAGGTCAAGTCCGGGTTGGCCGAGAGCACGAGCGCGCAGATGCCCGCCGAGAGCGGGGCCGCCGCAGAGGTTTCACCGAACCGGCTCGTATAATCATTGGGACCGGAAAAGACAGGCTCATCCTTGTAGTGATCATTCTTTAACACCTGCACCTTGATCTCGCCTGTTGCCGGGTTCGGGTCGGCGGTGATTTTAGTGTTTTCGGTGCGTTCGACTCCGGGGTTGCCAATCAAGATACTATCGTCTCGCTTGAGAGGTCCCACATCCTGGACAAAGATGGAAGGAGGACCTCCTCCACTCACATCGTTTGACAAGCTGGTGCTGAACTCAGGAAAGGCAGGCACGTCCCCTGCTCCGAGAAAGCATGTGCTATACACCGCGTAGCACTTGGGTGGGTTGTGAACTCTTTGCTCATCTGAAGAACTGGGGACGCACCAGGCGACCTCTCCCCATCCACTGTATTGAGCCCTGACCTCGTTTCCCTGCTCATCGAGTGTGGATGCCGCACAGGAGAATGCCTTTTCGTAGGCCCCATAAGGTCTATCTGTAAAAATATCCCTTGGAAAATCACCAGCGGAGAAAATCGCTATACAGCCCTTTCCCTTACGACCGCAACGGGTGATATGGTCTAACATTGCCTGGATGTCAACGGGGATTGGCGCTCCCTCTCCAAAAGGGATAGAGCAGGTAATCACATCTGCCCCTTCTTTCGCCGGGCCGGGGAAGCCCGCGGCACTAGACCGCGTAGGCTGACCGGCTGCCCAGTCGAATGTCTGCGCAAGTAGCGCATCATCGAAAGGGAAAATAATTCCCATCAACCGCACGTTGGGGGCGGCTCCCGCCAAGCCAAGAGCGACCTCCTGGCCCTCCACAGGGTTATCTGCTGAAGCAGCGGCGATGCCAGCGCACTTAACTCCGTGTGCGCTTCCACTACATTCATCTTCTCGCTCTGTAAGCTGAAGGAAGGCATCTGTTGCGGCAGGGCAGTCATTGTTGGGGACCATATTCGAAAAGTCAAAGAACTCGGTGACCTTTTTCGTATTGTTAGAGACCATGCCACGGAGATCAGGATGTTCTGCATCCCCATCGCGTGATTTTATCCCCGAGTCAACGACGGCAATAATGATCTCGGGCCGCCCAAACCGAAATTCAGGATCAATCTCGGAGAGTTCTTCCCAGGCTTCCTCTACGCATACGAGATGGCGGTCCCAGCATGCAGGCCAGAGAAAATCGTTTGGAGCATAGCTATCCTGCCCCGGCCACTGAGCGAAGTTCGGCTCGGCGGCGTTCACCGAGGCTGACCTCAAAAGGTCAGTCGATTTTTGCTTGATCTCATCGGCGCGGATTGAAGTCTCTGCTTTGACGAGAAACAGGTTAGGCGCAAACGACATGGCTTCCAGGATAGTCAGCCCTTGTTGCTCAAGAATCTCGGTTATCTCGTCGAGTGGAACTTCAGGCCGAAAGCTTACCTTGAGCTTGTCAGTGAAGATGATAAATGAGCTGTCGGATTTATAGAAGAACTGCCCAGCCGCCGCGACATATTGACTTTCTCTTAACCTTTGCAGACCGTCTATGAAAGAGTGGTCCGGCGGGATAGTTATTTCTGTGATCGGCGGAATCACCACCTTGCTGAAAGCCAGATTCTCTGGCGCGGCGGGCAACCAGTCGGGGACTTTCCCAATTTGCTTAAACAAGGCGCGCAAGTCCTCTAGCGCGCCTTGCTTTGCGATCTCCGCGGACGCAAAGATAATGCCGACGTCGTTGTCGGCGGCGGCCCTGGCGTTGAGCGGCATGAGCAAAAATCTCACACGGGTTGGCCTGGGATGCACTTGCACCACCCGCACCTCACGCTGGTACTGCGGATGAGACACGTCCACTTCAAAAAAACCGGGCCTGAGGTCTTCGACGAAATAGACCATTCGCAAATCATCGAATTCGGCTTCGACTGTCGGCCCTTTCGCCTGGGGGTTGACGATGACCGTTGCGCATTCAATGGCATTGCTGTCTTCATCGGTCACCTGGATTTCCAATTGATTCTTTCTCATCTCATGCCGCTCCTACGCTGATACCTGGCTGGATTGTGCTTGTTTTAGTCGCCTTCTCAGTAGCTCCGCTCCGCGGCTAACCGGTCGTACGGCTCTGGCCATAAACACCAGCACCGCACGGTGCCGGGTCTGAGGTGTCTTCAGTCCTCAGATGACAAATTCCCTGCAATCTAGAAAAGCGCCTGAATGGCGGTTTGGCTTTCAGCATGTACTCGGGTTGCCCGGGTGGTCTTTGGAAAGCGGTGTAATAAAGGTAAAAGTCGTTCCGCTCCGTCTTAATTAGCGAGCCGGGCACAAAATCACACGCTGGATGCTGGTCCTTGTGGCAGCGGTTCAGGACGTCGATCTGGTAAAACTGATCGGCGTTGACCGTATCTATTAACGTGCCATCTTCTTTCAGTTGAATCGTCCCGCCGGGTTGCAGAAAGATTCGGATGGCAACGATGTCGGCCACCTGCTCAATCTCCTTCGGCTGGTCACTGCCTTCCGGTTCGGCAAGCACCTGAAATTCTGTTTGCGTAATACGATGGGCATAAACTAGGCCATTGTTGATGATGATTTTGGGAGTTGCAATCCCGGGGTTTTTGTCAAGCGGCTGGCCATTTAACACAGAGCCGTAGAAATCATCACCTTCAAAATCCGGCACGAACCCGAAGTCTTTAGGATCGCTCCGAGGTGGATCTGACGCAAAAACGTATACCCCATCGTAAACTGCCGGCGAGTCTACAATAATTTCAAATCTGTCATTTGGAACAATGCGAGATCTATCCGGCTCATTGATTCCAGGACATTGGTCTGCCTGTTCCCATATCCGGATTTCAAAATCATGCGGCTGGTCATTTGGCGCTGGTTCGGGAAGCTTGACCGCCCCGATCTCACATTGATTGGTGCCATCGAAGGCAAGCAGCAATAATCCGCGAAGCACCACAACCAGGTTGGGCCTACTACCGTCCTCGAAGTGGCCCTTAGGCACATAGGTTTTCGTTGCGGTTAAGGCTGTCTCAGCCTTATGCTGGTGATGTCGTCGTTTAGGCATAGTTTGTCTCCTTTACAGATTCAAAATCTGGCGTAACCGCCGATGGCGGTGAATGGAGCCCAGAAATATGGGTTCCGGTGATCAGCATCTGAGTCCTCAATGAACTTCAGTTGGGCGGCCCTTAGTGCCTCGACCGAAGACAGCCCTTCTTGTTTGCGTAGCCTGTGGAATTCAACCATCAGTTCACTCGCGGAGCGGGTTTCAATCGGCCAGAGGCTGGCAACCACGACCGGGACGCCAGCCTTTATGAAGGGGCGGGCGAAACTGATCGCCCCCTCGCCTCGGTAGAAGTGCTCAACTCCGGTTTGGCAGCCTGAAAGGACAACTAGCCGGGTCTGTGGCAGGCTCAGTTTGTATATTTCGTAGGCTTGCAGAAGCCCATCCGGTTCCCGGTCTCCATCCGAGTGCGCCGGTTCCTCGGCCAGCAGCAGCTTCGAGAGCATCGGTGATCGATCATCGATTAAGTAATGAGCGGCGAAATGAATAACGTTAGCGTTTTCCGTTGCAATTTTAACCCGGCTTTCCGTCGCCTCCTCTCGCAAAAGCGTGATGGCCGGGCTGTAGTACTTTGATATCGCTTCGGCTTCTAAAGCGGCGGAAGTCAAATAAGGTAGCTGATCAAATTGTTTCCGGTCGAACGATGGGTCGCCTACCGAGAGTAACCTCTCCAGCTGTATTTTTTCCTTGTCAACCGCGCGCTCGGTACAAGCAATAAAAATGCTGGAACTGGGGGCTAATTCAAGCATGTAATCTTGGATCAAGTACCTGTTAGAATTCGCCGACATCAACGCGGTGAACGGCACGTAATTGAGGTATTTGTCGGGAACAATACAAATCTGTTTCCGGCTGTCTAGAAAGGGTTCAATAGGACTTATCAGCAGGGTGTATAAGTCTTGCGCGTAACGGATCGCTTCGTCGCTACTGCCCGCCTTTTGTTTTGCGACCAGTTCCCAAAACTTTTTGATCTTTCCATTCAGCTCGTCTACATCTATTTGCTGCTGCTCGCAATGAAAATCCTCCCTGGAAATCACCCAGATCAGAAGCTTGTTGTCGAGAACCGAATACTGCACAATCTGTGATTGCTCAGGCAGGCGCTGCCTGATCTCAGCCAGGGTTAAGGGGCGCGTACTGGATTCGAGTTTTATTTCCGGGCTCCCCGGCTCATCAATCAACTGAACGGTCCCACCCACCATCTCTAATAACGACCGTGCGTGGCTGATCTCGGAATAATTGAAGGCCCGCGCCGAGTCATTCAAGCGCGCCTGGGTAAAGTCTATTGCCAAATCATAGATGCTCTGGGCGAGGTCAAAAAAGTTATTCCTGGCATGCTCCTCTTTAATCTTAGGCCGATACGCCTCGACAGCGGGTAGAGCCACCTCTATCTCTTTGCTCGCCCCATCGTCATCATGCAATTCGATGAGAGAGGAGAGTTTTCCCTTGTGGGCTTGAAAGGTGTAAATGTCTACATCCAGCCTCTGGTGAAGTTGGATCGCTTTATTATAATAATCCAGCGCGTCGGTATAATTCTTGGATTCCATGTAAATCTCTGCCAGGCTCAGGAATGAGCTGGCGATGAGATTGGTTCTGCTCTTTTCCCCGGTGATCTTCTGCGCCTCGGCAAGCGCCAGTTGAATGTCGTCTAGCGCCTGTTGGTATTCTCCCAACTTCTGATGGATCAGCCCCGAAAGCCCGAGCGAACGCGCCTTCAACAGCGGCATGCCGGAAGCGACAGCCAATCCCAACGCCTGGTCTTGAAAATCGCTCGCGATCCTGGGGTGACCGAGCGAACAAAGGTTCGAAGCGGCCTGGTGATAAAATGTCCATAACTCCTGAGGCTCTAGAGACAACGTTCTGGCAAAATCAAAGGCGCTCAGAATCAGTCCTAAAGATTTTAGATAGTCACCGCATTGCTGGTTCACCAGCACAGGGAGTTGTAGGTTCCTGAGCGCTCCCTTGAGGTCCCCGATCTCTTCTGATATCTCAAGCGACTGCTTAGCGCACCTGAGGGCTTCCGAGAAATCTCTTTTACTGGTATGGGCATCAGCAAGGGAATTGAGGGCCTGAGCGAATAGCCATCTGTAGCGTTTCTCTTGTAGCTTTGGCAACAACCGCTCAAGAATCAGCAGGCTACGCTGCGGCGCTGTGCGCAGGTAGCAGGAAGCCTGCCAAATTTGCGCAAATACGGCCTCCTCAGAATCACCTGCCTGCTCAAATCGCCTCTCCGCATTTGAAAAAAGGCCGCCGGCTTGCTCGTATTCGCCGAGTTTGAAATGATCACCGGCAGACTTTAGCAAGGCTCTTGCTTGGGCAAGGGTCTTGCGCTGGGCTGGATTCGTTAGCTTATAAAACCGTGCCAGGTCTTTTGTAAACAGATCTTTTGCCGATTCAGCTTCCAGCTCGCCGGCGTATAACAAGGTTGAAATTTCACGGCTGGCTTCAGGGGAGAGGGGCTTCTCTGATAAAGCGAGAAAATCGTCAAGCAGTTTTTCGGTGATAACATTTCCGGTGCGAGCGCGGCTCTGGTTAAATGCCTGCCAGGCCCTCTGATCATCCCTCATTTTATAAGCATCGATGAAATCATCGAATATCTCGGCCTTACTTCGTGAAGGCGGATTTCGCTCCTGCTCACTTACTTTTAATTTTTCCCGGATCTCGTCTGCCCATTTAGAGTTCGGGTCATTCTCAAGGTAGGTCTGCCAATCTTGATAAGCTTTCTCATGCAGCGACATGTATTCGTACCAGAGGCCACGATTGAAGCGCGCGGCTAGCAGTGAACTGTCCGGCTCAAGCGCTTTATCAAAATGCGCACGGGCTTGTATCAAATCCGCAGGCCGCTCATTAGGGCTCGCGCGGCGGCGAGCCCGCTCGAATAACGCTGCCCCGAGGTCGCTATTAATCTGCGCGTTGTTCGGGTCCATCACCAGGGCCTTTCCGAACTCCTCAATGGCTTCGTCAAACTTCTGTTCGGTGAGATAGACTTGCCCCAGCGAGTAGTAAGATTCCGCCTTGGGGTGATCAGCAACCTCGTTGAGCGCAATCAGCTCCGCACGGTCACGTTCCTTCCGGTTAATAAAGGGTTCCAGACTTCCGCGCTCCTGTAACAGAGGCGCATACTTTAGTCCGACTATGCGTGACTCAAAAGGCCGTTGGTCACGGTAGGCATTGGAGAGGGAGGCCAGTACTTTGTTATGAGGGGATTGGTAGAACACTGCCCATAAACCAATGACAATCCCCAGAATTAAGGCGATTGCGGCTGCAAGTCCGGCTGGAGAGACAAGGAGCTTACGCAGGCGTGATCGTGAAATGTAAAGCCGCTCAAGGCGGGAGCGTCCCCCGTCCACCCTATTATGGGAAATGTACTTCTGAAGAATCCTGGCAAATCTCAGTCTCTCCTTCCTGCCGGGTGATGATAAAAAAAAGGTTTCGAACCTGTGCCGCTCATGCCGAGAGAGTGTGCCTGCCAGATATCTATCTATTAACTCATTCTCTGCGACTTGGAGTTCGTCGAACGCCATTTCGTCTATAAAGAAATTGGCTTCAATCTTGCGCATAGCCTCCTCGTCCAATTCACCCAACAGATACTGAATTAACAGCGCTTCATTTACGGCTTCATTTTCCATATCGGAATAGCCTACTCTTAGTGCCAAAGGGCAAATTTTTATTTCATGTATCAGATGACTGCTCGAGACAGTCGGTCACACACTGCTCCAAGCGCTTCCTTATGCGAAGGGCTTGGATTCTTAATGCGTTGCCGGATATGCCTAATTGCCCGGCGAGCTGCTTTCTGTGTCTTATCTTTGCGCCCCCCACATTCTGGTAGTACTGAATGATCAATTTTCGGTTTGCAGATGAGATTTGTTCCAGACATTGTTCTAAACATTCCATCTCCCGATCAGGCGCGGGGGGCGGCGCCTCAGCCTCCCCGGACGCCGTAAGCTTTTCTATAAGGCGTATCTGACTTGAAGAATCATCGAGTGATAGAGATTTTACTGATGGGTCGCTCCAGGATTCTTGTAGGACCTTATACGCCACCCCGAAAAAATAAGCTGACGGCTTAGTCGTATGAATTTCCACTCCTTCGCTGATACGTTTCGCGACCCGGTTGATTGTGACGTCAGTTAAATCCTCAGGAAAGTGGCAGCCGCGACACTCGAAGAAGGCGACCAGCTTCTTCCGAATCCTCTCATACTCATCAGCAGCGAGGTCGCGGTCAGGATTCAGGAACGCCAGTAAGGTGTCAAAGGACTCTTTAGTTATTAGCCAGGATTTCTTCAATGATGGAACCACCCCACAGGTAGTCATGCCTGATCAACTAACGCTTGCCATCACAACTTAAAACTCTTCTGCGGCACAAAGCAGGCACCGATTTAAGAGAAGGGTTGAGGAGAGACCGGCCGCTCGTTATATGATTTAAGACCCGACTCGGGTCTAATGACATTTGTAGGAAATACTCTAAGCCAAACGATGTTTAAGATTATACGGCCATATGTAATCACAGACGCCAAGACTTTTCAAGCGCCACCAGCAAGAGATTTGACTCCAAAACCGCACAAGTATTAACCCTTGGCAGGCGGCTGGCTTGGGATAGTCCTCCCGACCTTAGAGCGGTTTTCAGATGGGTGAAGCCTGGGAGCGCGGGCATCTTGCCCGCCCGTCTTGCGTATATGAAAGAAAGCGGGCGAGACGCCCGCCCTCCCAGGCCATAGGCAATTGATAACCGCTCTAGGGTTGGCGCAGTCATTCGTCGTTCGTCTAAGCACCTGATTGTTCTCGCCATTCAGCCAACTGCTCACGCACCTTTGCGGCTTTAGGATGGTTGATCTGCTCAAAACGCACAAGGGCAGTCTCAGCATTAATAATCGCTAGCGCCCGTTCTCCAAAAGCATAGAATGCTTGGGCTATATTAAAGAGTGCGACGGCTTCGCCGCGACGGTCGTGAGTGTCTTGAGCCAGCAGTAAGGCTTTTTGGTTAAGATCCATAGCGCGGGCGATGTCGCCGGCTTTCAAGTAAACAATGCCTAAGTTAGATAATGTTCTACCTTCATTCCGCCTATTACCAACCTCCTGCGCAATTTTTAGCGCCCGCTCGTGGAATTCAATCGCAAGACCATACTCACTGGATTCAAAATTCGCTATCCCTAAGTTACTCAATGAGCGATATTCACACCGGCGATTTCCTATGTTTTCAGCAATCTCTAGAGCTTGCTTACAATAATCTACAGCTCGGGTGTATTCACCTAGCGCAATCTGAGCCATTCCTAGATTATTCAGCGCCGTACATTCGTTACGCCTATTACCTATATGGCGTGCAATCTTTAGAGCCTCCAAACAGGATGTAGTAGCTAATTGATATTCACCCAATGCAACATATGCCAAACCTAAGTTACATAATACCGTCCCTTCGCCTCTATAATCATTCAGGTCACGGGCAATAGCCAAACGCTCGTTATAAAGCTCTACCGCGCGGCGCATCTCACTCAATGCTGCGTATGCAAGCCCCATGTTACCCAATAAATTACCCTCAGTGCGCCTGTCACCTATCTTGCGGACAATTGCCAGACTCCTCTCATAGAAGCTAATGGCGAATCTAGGGTCACCTATATTTTGATGAACGATGCCCAAATTCATTATCGCAACGCCTTCATTGTGCGGTTCGTCTAACTCACGGGCTATTAGCAAGGCTCGTTCGTGACACTCAATGGCTTTATTGAACTGGCTTGTATCTTTGTACGCTTTCCCCAGGCTACTAAAGTGGAGCATCTCACTCGATGTATCTTGCAATAATTGAGCTGTTTTAACGGCTACCTCAAGCCAGCGAACTCGTTCACGAGGATGCAGGCGCAACGAAAGCAGGTTTCCTCCGGCACGCGGGTAAGAGTTACATAACTGTGCCGCCTTAGCATCTCTTTCATACTCCATCTCAGCCCACTGTTGTCCGGCTCTGATATTCTCCCATTCTGATTCGTATAGAAGCAGACCCAGACTCAGAGTTTCGCCGCCTTTTCTATAAAGGCTATTTGCTTTGCGCAGCACCTCCTTATAATATGCGGCGTGTCGTGATTGGGCTTCATGAAGACTAGGCATTGATGTCTCGGCTGTCTCAGTTAGGGCATGTCGCTCAAGGGGTAGAGGCTTAGCATTATTGATTACGAATCCGTGCAAAGAGATTTTGCGTGCATTGCAAGCAAGGCGTGCATCTGAAATCTGCCATTGCCGACTGGCTCAAGTAAACCGTGACCGACTAAATCACGAACAACCGGCTTGGGGTCAGCCACTTCCCAGACAGCTTTCATTGCTGCTAAGTCAAATGTTGCTGGTTTCGGTGCGAATGCTCCAAGGTACGCGAAGCACTCTCGGTTAAATTCCGACAGCATAGCAGTGCTCTTTTGTAGCAACGCTTTTACGGTAGGTATTTCTTCTCCTTCAACGCGATCAGGTGGGGCTTGCGCTTCAATTACCGCTGCCCCCTCACGTATATCATTCAGCAACTCTGAAATACCCCATCCAAGACTGGATTCCTTTCGAAGTAGTCGGGCAGCAACATGCAACGCTAAGGGCAGGCATTCGAGGTCTCTGACTAATTCACGGCATTCGGCAGAATGTTGATTCACCACATCTGGTGCAAGAATTCGCATCAGTTTGAGCGCATCATCTTCTGTCAAAACGGGTAAGTTATAGATTGTCCTTTCATCCTGTGCCAACGCATTTGCGACATCTAATTTTCGCGTCGTGAATAGTAGCCCGCAATCACGCCCCCTGGCCTTCAGAAAAAGCGCTCCATGCCCTTCTTCCCATATATCATCTACAATCAGAAGCATCCGCTTACGCTGTAAGATGGCGGCGATTTGCTGAACCGCTTCTTCTGGAGTTGGCACTCGTAGAAGATCATCTCTTCCGAGACCGCGTCCCCACCCGGCCAGTATAGACATTAACGCCGGTCTCTGATCCAGAGAGGTCCAGAGCACACCATCAGGGTACGCCTGCGCAATATCCGGATCTCGTGACAGCACACTTACCAAAGTTGTCTTTCCCACCCCAGGCCAGCCGCGTACAATCGCTTGTTGCGATTGAGAAGAACTGGCCCCCTTAATTCCTAATAGCCCTTTGATATGCAGTAGTGCCTCTTCACGGCCAATGAAAATGAGTCCGGGGAAGGGTGGCGGGATGCCATGAGGCGTAGGGAAGGTCTGCTCTTTCAGCCGCTCGTAGGCAGTTTCATCAAGATCAAGCCTGATCTGGGCTTGGTCGCCAGTGATGATGATCGCCCCGGTCGCATCCCCGCCGATGGCGACACTGCGCTCCCCCGCCGCGTAGACAATGTTGCCAGCAAGCATGGCATGCTGAACAACGCGACGGTCGTCATCCGTTGCAGTTCCGGCAACCAAACGCTCAAGGGATGATTTCAGCGCCTCTGCACTAAGCATGGCTTATTCTCCTACTATCACTTGTCTGACTCATCCCGCTTGTCGGTCCCTACAGTATTCTGATCACCCGCGATTATTACATTCCGCTTCGCGTCACGTCCTATCGCCACACTTCGGTCACCACTAGCAATCACATCTCCGCCAGCGCGTCTGGCTTCCTCTAGATTAAATTCTGGCTTTGACATGAAAGTATGGCTGAGGTAAATCCTCAGCCATACTTTCATGATCGTTGACAATTCATGTGCTTACCCTTGTCAAAATATTCCCTGAGATTGTCAATTAATGCCTGCACTCACAAATCAAACTTTGGCGAGTGTCAGCCCTTGCTGGTCTTGATACTTGCCGCCGCGGTCGCTGTAAGTCGTCTCGCACTCTTCGTCGGATTCAAAGAAAAGAATCTGAATGAAGCCCTCTTCGGCGTACAACCGCACCGGCAGGTTGGCGGCGTTGTAAAGCTCGACGACCAGCCGCCCACGCCACGCGGCTTCCAAAGGAGTCGTATTGGCTATAAGACCGCAGCGGGCCATTGTGCTTTTTCCGATGGCCAGTGCTGTGACGTTGCGCGGCATATTGAAGCGTTCGATAGTGACGCCGAGCGCATAAGAATGTGGCGGCAACAGCCAGTATTCCGAGCCGTCTTCGGCTTTGCGTATGGGTACGTCGAGCAGGCTGTTGGTGTCGAAGTTCTTCGGATCGATCTCGGTGCCGGTGACCGGCGAAAAGACTTTGAACTCGTCGCGCGCCAGGCGGCAATCATAACCATAGCTCGACAGGCCGCAGCTAATGATGCGGCGACCGTCAACGGCGCGCACCAATCGTTCTTCAAACGGCTCGATCAACCCTTGCTCGCGGCACATCCGCTTGATCCATACGTCCGATTTGATTGACATCTCACCTCCACGCCAGTCTTTTTGCAGGCGAAAAATGTAGCCGTCGGGTCTACTGAAAGTCAAATCGCCGACCGCCGCGCTGCTTTGCCTGTGCCGTGGTTTTCGCTAAGATGCTGGCATGACCGCAGGCACCTACGCCAACCTCCGCGAGCTGCTCGAACATCGAGTCGAGCATTATCAGGACAAGCCGTTTCTCTTTGTCGAAAGCGACGGGCGCATGTTCACCTACCGCGAGTTCGACCGCGAAGTGAATCGCCTGGCCGCGTTGTTAACCGCGCTCGGGGCGCGCAAAGGAGATCGCGTCAGTCTCTATCTGACGAACAGCGCCGAATACTTCATCGCCTACTTCGCCTGCTTCAAGATTGGCGCGTGGGCCGGGCCGGTCAATGCGCTGCTCAAGCCTCAGGAGATCGAATTCATCATCTCGAACTCGGAAGCGTCAATCGTGCTGACGCAGCCCGACCTCTACGACAACCTCGCCGCCGTCCGCGACTGCCTGCCGCTCGTGCGCCACGTGGCAGTGGCCAGTGGCCAGTGGTCAGTGGTCAGCGAAGGAGAATCACAAAGCGATTCGCCATCGGCGCGGTTTGATTCAGGAGGGACGCCTCCGGCGGATGAACGGGCAACGGGCAACGGGCAACTGACCGAGGAAGACGAGGCGATCATCATTTACACGTCGGGGACGACCGGCAAGCCGAAAGGCGTTTTACTCACACACGGCAATTTGCTGACGAACGCCCGCGAGATTGCCGAGTGGTTGCAGTTGACCGAAGCCGACCGCTCGCTGATGATCATGCCGCTGTTTCACGTCAACGCCTTGATGACCACGGGGCTGGCGGCGCTGTGGGCGGGCGGCAGCGTCGTGCTGGCGCCGCGCTTCAGCGCCTCGCGCCACTGGCAGACGATCAGCCAGTACGGCGTCACCTACTTTGGCTCCGTAGCAACTATGCTCTCGCGGTTGAATCATGCCTATCCCGAAGGCGTGCCCGATGGATTAGACACCAGCGGTTTGCGGTTCGCGCTGTGCGGCTCGGCGCCGGTGCCGGTCGAAGTGCTGAAGATGTACGAGGCGCGCTTTGCTTGCCCGGTGATCGAAGGCTATGGGTTGTCGGAATCCACTTGCCGCTCGACGTTCAACCCGGTTGACGGCCGCCGCCGGCCCGGCTCGGTCGGCTTGCCCATCGGCAACGAGATGAACGTCTTTGATGATAAAGACTGCGAGCTTGCGCCCTTTCAAGTCGGCGAGATTGTCTTGCGCGGCGCCAATCTCTTGAAAGGCTACTACCAAAACGAAGCCGCGACGCGCCAGGCGTTTCGCTCCGGCTGGTTTCACACGGGTGATCTGGGTTACAGAGACGACGACGGTTTTTATTACGTCGTTGACCGCAAGAGCGACATGATTATTCGCGGCGGCGAGAACATCTACCCGCGCGAGATTGACGAAGTGCTGTACCAGCACCCGAAGGTGAAAGACGCGGCGACCGTCGGCGTCGCCGACGAGTTGTATGGCGAAGAGGTGAAGTCATTCGTCGTGCTGCGCGACGGTTGCGCGGCGAGCGAAGAAGAGATCATCGCCCATTGCCGCGCTCATCTGGCGGATTACAAGTGTCCGAAGGCCGTGGCCTTCTTAGAAGACATCCCCAAAGGGCCGACCGGAAAGTTATTGAAGCGAGAGCTGGCCAAATCGTAAGCGCTAACGGACCGCGCGGCTAACCGACCATCAGCAGGGCGATCCAGAAAGCAAGCCCCAGGCAGGCGAACACCTGCAATCCGCAGACGACCGCTTCGCTGATTCTGATCGCCCGTGTGCCGACGACCTGCGGATAGCGCTGCTCGACCCAGAAGATCGTCAGGACGACCCACGGCGAGGTGATGATCCAGAAAATGACGCCAATGGCAATGCCAATCAGCGCGGCGATGATGCGCAAGCGACACACTCCTTCAGCGAATTTATAAGCCTAGTTCATCGAGCAAGCGCCGGGGCCGCGCGGGTCGCCACAACTGCCGCACGGGCCGGCAGTCGCACGCTGCGGCGCCACGGCCTCCCCTTTGACGCTCGTGGCAAAGACCGAGAGTTGTTTCTCAAGCCGTTGGCCGGCGCACGACGGACATTCAACCACCGTCGAGCCATTGACGATGGCTTCAAACCGATACTCGCAGGTCTTGCAGAGATACTCGAAAATCGGCATAGACTTTCATTCCTCCAAACGCCCTTATCTTAGCACAGCCGGGGCGGCGGGCAGTACCCCTGCTTGTGAGGCGCGAGCGTCGCAGAGTACACTTTCTCTGAGCGCCCATCACGCGACGGCGATTTATAAACCATGACAGTCAACCTCAAGCCATTCCCGATTGGTCGCCTGTTCGGCATTCCGATCCGCGCCCACTATTCGTGGCTGCCGGTCATCCCGCTCTACGCCTGGGCGATTGCCGGCGGGCTGCTGCCGCGCGAAGCGCCCGGCCTGCGGTCCATCGAATACTGGTCGCTCGGCGTGCTGACGACCTTGCTGTTATTCGCTTCGGTGCTGGCGCACGAGCTGGCGCATGCGGTGATGGCGCGCGCCGAAGGGCTGGGCACAGGCGAGATCACGCTTTATATGTTCGGCGGCCTGGCGTCATTAAACGGCCAGCCGGCGCAGCCCATGTCGGAATTCAAGATTGCCATTGTCGGCCCGGCGGCGAGCTTCCTGATCGGCATGATCGCTTACCTGATCGTTGACCTGTTCATTCAAGGGACGACGCACCGCGCGGTCGGGCAGGTCTTTCGCCACCTCGGTTTCGTCAACTGGTTCCTGGCCGGCTTCAACATCCTGCCGGGGCTGCCGCTCGACGGCGGGCGAGTCTTTCGCGCGCTGCTGTGGAAGATGAATAAGAACTTTCGCGCCGCGACGCAACTGGCCGTGCGCTCGGGCTTGATGATCGCGCTAACGTTGATCCTCACCGGCATGTATTACTTTTTGAAAGCGCCCGATTACGGCATCACAGGCATCTGGCTGCTGACGGTTGGGTTGATCATCGCGCTGATGCTCGGCACCACCGAAGGGCGCAATTTCGGCGCGTGGCGCGTCAAGCGCGGCACCGTCGAAGACGTGATGAAGCGCGACGTCGTGCAGGTGCCGCCGACCATGAAAATCTCGGACTTCGTCAACAAGGTTCTGAGTAATAACCATTACACCAGCTTCCCTGTAGTAGATAACCGGCGGCTCCACGGTCTGCTGCTGCTCGACGAATTAAAGAGCGTTCCCCAAGCGCAATGGCCGCAGTTGCTGGCGCGCGACGTGATGCGTCCGGTCAACGATGCCATGTTCATGAACATCAATACGCCGCTGGCGCAGGCAGCTTCACTGTTGCAGAGCAACGGCATTGGCCGCGCCATCGTGCTGGACGCCAACGGCTACATCGCCGGCTACGTTAGTCTGAATGATCTGGCGGCAACGCGGTAAATCGCGACGCGTCTCCGCGTCCCCGCGTCACTTCTTCTCCGCCGGGCGGTTGCGTTTCAGGTAGGCATTCAATCCCGCAAAAAGCGAGGCCGCGACGCGGTCGCGGAACTGTGATGTTTGTAACAAAGCATCGTCCTGGGGATTTGATAGGAAAGAGACTTCCGCGAGCACGCTCGGCATGGCTGCGCCCAGCAGCACGACGAACGCCGCGTGCTTGACGCCGCGATTCATCGCCGTGCGCGGCGACGCCGCGCCGATGCCGCGCACCAATCCCGATTGAATGTAACGGGCCAGCTCGCGCGATTCAGCGACGCGGTTGCCGACCGTGACGCTGGCGACAACCGGACGGGCTTTGTCCGCCGGCGTCTCTGCGGCAACGCGGGCGTTTTCGCGCGCCGCGGTGTCGGCGTCTTCTTGCGGCGCGCGGTCGGGACTGAGGAAATAGGTTTCGACACCCGAAGCGACGCGCGCCGGGCTGGCGTTGGCGTGAATCGAGATGAACAAGTCGGCGCGGCGCGAGTTCGCAATCGCCGTGCGTTCTTCGAGCGCGATGAAGCGGTCGCTGTCGCGCGTCATAATCACTTCGACATCCGGATACCTGTGCTTGATGTATGCCTGTAGCCGACGCGCCACGTCCAGCACCAGGTCTTTTTCGCGCATGCCGCTGGGGCTGATCGTGCCTGTGTCGTGGCCGCCGTGACCGGGATCGATGACGATGCGCTTGATGGGCGCTTCGGCGGCTTTGGCGTCCACCTTTGCGCCCAGCTCCTGTGCCGCTGCCGGCGCGTCGGTCGGTTTCGTCGCGGCAACTGAGCTCATCGGCAGAATCGGCTCGTTGATTTCCGGCAAGCTAAAGATAGCGTTGCGGTCAGCCGTATTCGCGCGCGGTCGAGCCGTGTCCGTGCCGCGCGCCGCGGCTCGTACGGTTGCGGCGGTTGCGGCCGCGGTTTCGCTTACGGCCCTGGAGTCCGCGGCTTCTTTGTGCCGGGCCGCGTCAACCTCTCGTGCCGTGTCGCGCGCCGTTGCACTGGCCGCGCCCGCGGCGTGCAGGTCAACGACAATGCGGTCGGGTTGCGACAGCCGGAAGGCCGAGTAATCCATCAGCGAGCCGACTTCGATATCCACCTGAACCGCGGCGCCGGCTGTGGTGTTTGTCGGCGAGGCCGCGTTTACCGCGCCGCTTTCGGCGACCGTGATGCGCTTCAACAAGGAAGAATCGCTGACGATGAACCGCCTGCCGTAAAGCGACGAAGCGACCAGCGCGCTCGCCAGTCGAATCGTTAAATGATTGCCGGCGCGCTGTTGCTCAAAACCGGCTTCGTTCGACAGATCGATGACGATGCGCGCGTAATCCGGCCCCGCGAAGCTACGGACGTTCATCAGCCGCGGCGGCCCTGTCAGCTCATCCGTGCCCGCGCTGCGGCGTTCGCTGGCCATCATCACGTCAACCGGGCGATGCGCCAGTTGGGCGTCGAAGCGCGCCAGCACGGCGCGGGCTTCGCGCGCCAGGATCGAATCGGGAAAGTGGCTGATCAACTCCCGATAAGCGCCCGCCGCGCCATCCAGGTCTTGCAGGTTCTCTTCATAAATCTGCGCCGCGTTGACCAGCGCCTGGCCGACAAAGGCGCTGTGCGGATGCTCGCTGACCAGGCGGCGATAGCTTTCGATGGCTTGTTGATAGAGCCCCGCGTCGCCGCTGACGTCAGCCATTTCGCGTTGCAGCTCGGCGCGCGCGGCCAACGATTCAGCCGAAAAAAAGTTGTCGGCATTCAGGCGAACAACCTGTGCGTAAGCGTCGAGCGCGCGACGGTAATCGCCGAGGCTGCGCGCTTCGAGCGGGCGCTCGTGCAGGGCGCGGCTCAACTGGTCGGCGTAATCGAAAAGGCTTTCGGCGAGCGCCCCGGTCTTGCGCGCCGGGCGCTCAGCAGGGTTGGCGGCGTTGAGGATGGGCCGCGCCGTCAGGCAGAAGACGACCGCACAGATCACCACATCCGCGATCAACTTGTGTCGGGCTCGCCTGAACATAAGACTTTGAATCACTGGGGACGTTGTAGTCGGGGCCGGGTTTTAAGTCAAGAAGTTTTTTTCTCCCCCGCGCGGGGAAGTCGGCAGTGAAGAGTTGAAAGTGATGAGTGATGAGTGATGAGTAGAAAGGAAAACGTGATCGGCATTCATCCAGATTGCACTCACCACTTTCAACTCTTCACTGCTTCTCCTGCTTCTAATAATTATTCGACAGTCGCCCGCCGGCGAAGGTTTCGGCAGCCGGCGCGAGCGGGCCAGCCGCTGCCGCTTTGGTGTGCGCGACTTTGCCCTTCACGCGGTCATAGCGCGCCGAGATGCTTTTTACGTACGCCTGCGTTTCGCGATAACGCGGCACGCGGTAGCCGGAATTGACCACCGCATTTTCGCCGGCGTTATAACCGGCCAGCACCAGGCTGATGTCGCCGTTGAACTGATCGAGCAGGAAGCGCAGATAGCGCGTGCCGCCTTCGATATTTTGCTGCGGGTCGTAAATGTTGGTGACGCCAAAACGTGCCGCCGTGCCGGGCATCAGTTGCATCAACCCGCTCGCGCCTTTGTACGAGCGCGCCCGCAGGTTGAAGCCCGATTCCTGGCGCATGACCGAGATGATTAAGTTCGGGTCTACGCCGTTGCGCGCCGCCGACTGTTTGACATATTCATCGTATTTCGGATTGCCTGTGGTCTCGGATACCGTTTCGACGCTCGGCGCAGTGACCGCGCCCGAGATGACGATGGGCTGCGCCGCTACCATCGTCGGCGTGGTCGAAGTCGCGGCTTTCGTAGCCGTTCCTTTTACTGCCGAAGTTTTCAGCGCCGCGCCGGCTTTGGCGTCGGCCGCGGGCTTGACGGTTTCGTTGACAAGGACGAGCGTTGGCGTGCGCGGCGTGGCCTGCGCTTCACTGACGATGTAGGCGTCGCTCGCGAGGCGCGCTTCCTGGGCGCGCGCCGTGTCGGCGATCAATCCTAATGCACAGCCGAGCATCAGGACGGCAAAGAATCTCATGCGCGATCTCGCTTCGGGGCTGGCTCATGACACCACTGACGCAGGGGCATGCGTAATCCCGGCCAGTTTAGTTCTGACCTCAAGCCAAGTCAATAATAACTTTCATTTGACCGGGCGCTCGTGTTTTGCTTTCAACGGTTTAAGATTATCCCCGTTACTGCTTTGGATTCATTGTGTCATGGGCCTTCCGGCCACTGCCTGCTATCCTGCCGCCAGGCGCTGCTGGCGAAGGGCATTCACTCCGAGATAAATACTATAAAGGACATAGCCGTGGAACCCTGCACTGAGATACTCGCCGAGCATCAACAGCACCACCCCATCCAGCCCGTAGGCCACCATCCCGGCCACAAACGCCCAGAGCATCATCCGCCGTGCCAGCAGCCCGATGCCAACGAATATGCCTGCGCCGATCAGGTCGAAGACCAGGGCTAGACCCGGGCCTATCCCGCCAATTTGCTGCGCCACGGCGTCAGCGACTGCCGTGATCCCCAGCCCTAAAAAGAAGTGCCAGTGGCCGCCGAGATGCGCGGCAATCGAGTTGATCAGCGACAGCCCCGCGATCCAAAAGAACCAATTGGCTGAGCGGAAGACACGGTCGCGTACCTCGGCTGGCATCAACGCCGTATTCGGCTGTTGGTTCGTCGGCGCGTTTGCGTCAGCCAATATGGAAGGGCCATAAGAAGGCGGTGTCTTTGAATCAGGAGTTTCCATTGTCGTTTTCCTCAACCTGAGAATGAATGGTGATTGTTTCAGTGATCACGCAATATCGTGATCCCTTTATTGAACAGATCGGGGCCGCAGCCCTGGCGCTTCAGATTATCGGCTGAAGGCTTCGCACTACAGGCCAAACGAATCAGATGTGGAGCAGTCAGCTAGGGGCTGTAGGCCAAGGGCAGCTATTACACCTCAACGTGACGGCGGACACGATATAAGAAAACCCTCAACCGCGCAAGCCTGGATGAACTCTATCGGCTATCGCTTCGGGCTTCTGCCCGAGTTCACCCGCTCATTCGAGTTGACGCTTCAGCAGGAGGGAATAAAAATGGCAACTCTTCGCTCTGCACTTACAATGACCAATAAAAATAGGCAGGCTACCTCGCGCTAACGAGACGGCGTGGCCTGTGCAGATTTTACGCCGCCTGTTGGTTCAGACTTTGAAGCCAGGCTTCGGCCTCACGGCTGGTACGGAACCGATACCTCGGAATGCCAGATAATTCAGCCAGCCATTGCGGATAGTCTCGCCTTTTGATGCGATAAGATTTGACCGCATGGCGGAGGCCCGAAAGGGCCCTTTCGAGCGTCATCCGATTGCCTGACCAGGTCGGCTGCCGGGTTATCACCCAGTGAAAATTGCGGAAGACAATGCGACGACAAATGGTCAGCAAAGAATAGTCGAGCCAAATAATGCAATCCGCTCGACACCAGACGGATTCGCGCTCGTCGTCAAAGTTGCCATCCAGCACCCACGCTTCCTGACGGATGACCTCCCTGAGTTGCTGGCGAACTTTCTCTGATGAGGCCACTCTCCAGCCCGGCTCCCAATAAAAATGGTCTGAGGCAATAAAAGGCAGTCCCAAGCATTTTGCTACGCGCTGTGCCAGCGTCGACTTGCCCGCACCTGAGGTCCCGATCACTAAGATGCGTTTCATTCCGGCATCTCACTCCAGGCGGCCGACCGCCGCGCACCAGCGGGGCCGCGCATGCCACTCCGAGATTGATGAGAGACTCGCGTTCGCGGCCCCTGCTGTAGGCGCTTGTTCGGTGGCGTCATCAGCCAATCCCTTCTCCGTATTTCTCAACCTCATGATAACGGCTCGACTTAAAGATGGGAACAGAGCGGCTAAGTCAACGACGATTCCAGGCGGCTCTATTGCCACCCCCTATTCAATGTTGTATAGAAGTAGTCGGCCAAAGCAGGGAAAGGATCGATTGGCTCGCCTTCAGTCTCAGCAGGGCGCGGCACGGCGACCGTCATCATCGCCAATCAGACGACCTGCCAGATCACCGATCAGAACATGGCGAACAATGGCTGCCCGTGCCCGCTGTTGCCGATGGGCTCGAAGCGTTGAGCGCGGCGTTGCAATCGGCACAGGCGATCCGAGATAATGCCGCCGCAGCATCTGAGCCAAAGGAGACTCGACGCGATGAACGGAATCCCACAACCCGGCGACACGGTATTGAACTTCATTGATGGCCGCTGGCAACCTGCCGCTTCCGACAAGTGGACAGAGCGCTTCGACCCCGCGGATCGCAGCCTGCTTGCGGGCCGCGCCCCCGATTCCGCGGGAGAAGACGCGCGGCAGGCTATTGAAGCCGCCGCCCGCGCCTCTGCCGCGTGGCGCGCATGGCCGGCGCCGCGCCGCGGCAAGCTGCTGTTCGATTGGCTCGCCTGGCTTGAGGCCAACAAAGACCACCTGGCCATGCTGCTGACCCGCGAAGAAGGCAAGACGCTGGCCGAATCCGTCGGTGAAGTGCGCCGCGCGCTCGACATCCTTGAATACACGGCGGGGATGGGCCGGCGGCTCGGCGGGCGCGTCCTGCCTTCGGAAGACGAGAGTATTTTTTGTTACACGAACACGCAGCCGCTCGGCGTCGTCGGCTTGATCAGCCCGTGGAATTTCCCTGTCGCCATCCCCGTGTGGAAGCTGGCGCCGGCGCTGGTCGCCGGCAATACCTGCGTGTTGAAGCCGTCGCCGCTGACGCCGATGACCGCGGCCATGCTGGTGCGCGGCCTCGAAGAAGTCGGCCTGCCCGCGGGCGTCGTCAATCTGGTGCATGGCGATGCCGAGCCGGGCGAAGAATTGATTGCGAGCGACGTGGTGCGCGGCGTGTCGTTTACCGGCTCGACCAAAGTCGGCAAGCTGATCGCGCGCGCGGCAAGCGACCGCTTATTAAAATTGCAACTGGAGTTGGGCGGCAAGAACCCGCAGATCATCCTCGAAGACGCCGACCTCGACATGGCGGTGGCGGGCGCGGCGGCGGGCGCTTTTGGCGCAACCGGCCAGCGCTGCACGGCGACGAGCCGCGCCATCGTCGTCGGGAATATTTATGACCAGTTCCTTGAGCGGCTGGTCGCGCGCGCCGCCGCGTTTCGCACAGGGCCAGGCATGCAAACGGGCATCGAGATGGGGCCGCTGGTCGACGAGCGGGCGATGGCGGGTGTGGCGCGCTACATCGAATCGGGCCGCCGCCAACAGGCGCGCTTCTGCACAGGCGGTGAAGCGATGCAGGGCGACGGCCTGGAGCGCGGCTACTTCTTTCCGCCGACGGTTATCGAAGCGCAGCCCGACATGGAAATCGCCCGCGAGGAAATCTTCGGGCCGGTGCTGGCGGTGATCCGCGCCCGTGATCTCGACGAAGCGCTGCGGATTGCCAACGCGGTGCGCTATGGGTTAACGGCTTCGATCTTCACGCGCGACGTCGGGCGCGTCTTCCAGTTCGCCGAGCGCATCGAATCGGGCATGGTGCATGTCAACCGCCCGGGCGTCGGCGGCTATTCGCACGCGCCGTTCGGCGGCATCAAAGAGAGCGGTTACGGCGGGCGCGAAGTCGGCGACGCGGTGCTGGATTTCTACACAGAGGCCAAGACCGTCTACATCAACTACAAGTGAATGGCCCTAGCGCGCCCCGCTTCCGCCGCGTTCTGCCGGCGGTTAGACTGGTAAGCGATGGAGAAATTCCTGTTCTATCTCGCCGCCGTCACGGTCGCGGCTTACGTCCTCATGACGATTGATCTATGGCAGGGCAACCGGCGCATCCGCTCGCTGAAAGATATCGCGCCGCTCGAACAAACAGTGTGGCCGCGCGTCTCTGTCGTCATCGCGGCGCGCAACGAGGCCCGCCACATTGAAGAAGCCTTGCCGTCGGTGCTCAATCAAGATTACCCGCAGCTCGAAGTCATTGTCGCCGATGACCGCTCGACCGACGGGACGGGCGGCATCCTCGACCGCATGGCCGCAAGCGGCCTGCGGCTGCGCCCGCTGCACATCAGCGAGCTGCCGCCGGGCTGGCTCGGCAAGAATCACGCGCTCGACTTTGCGGCGCGGCAGGCGACAGGCGATTTCCTGCTATTCACCGACGCCGACATCGTCATGCATCCGACGGCGATAAGGCGGGCCGTGAGCTATGCCGAGCGTGAACGCCGCGACCACATTACGCTGGGGCCGGAAGGGCATATGCCGGGCGTGATGTTAAATGCTTTTCTCGGTGTCTTCGGCCTGTTCTTTGCGCTCTTCGCGAAACCCTGGAAGGCGGCGGACCCGCGCAGCTCGCGCTTCATTGGCATTGGCGCATTCAACCTGGTGCGGGCGGAAGCCTATCGGCGGATCGGCGGCCATCAAAAAATTCGCATGCGGCCCGATGACGACATGAAACTCGGCAAGGTGCTGAAGCAGAGCGGCTACCGGCAAGAGGTGTTGCATGGCGTCGGCATGATCTCTGTCGAATGGTACGCGTCGGTACGCGAGCTGATTGCCGGCACGGAGAAGAATTTCTTCGCGGGGCTTGAATACAGCCTGGCGCTGGTGGCGGGCGGGGCGCTGCTGCAACTCGTCTGGTTCCTCTGGCCTTTCGTCGGCGTGTTTGTGACGCATGGCGCGACGCGGTGGCTGAACCTGGCTTCGGTGTTGATCGTGATGGCCGGCTACGCGCGCGGCGCGCCGCTAGTCGGCGTGCGCCGCAGGTATGCCCTGCTCTTCCCCGTAGCGGTTTTGCTGTTCCTCTACCTGATGTGGAACGCGACGCGCAAGACGATACGCAATGACGGCATCAACTGGCGCGATACGCATTACTCGCTCGCCGAACTGAAGGCCAACAAGGTCTAGCCCTAGATTGACGCCTGCCATCGCCTCGTAGTTAAATAATCGCGCTTCCACACATCGCGCTAATCATCAGACTGGAGGTTTCGATGGCCGCACAAAATCCGACGACGCAATCCGCAACCGACGACCTAGTTGCCAAACAGCAAGAGTACATCTGGCCATGCGCCGCGACTTATTATAAAGAGCCAATCGCGCTCGAACGCGGCGAAGGCATGCACATCTGGGACACCGAAGGCAACCGCTATCTCGATTGCTTTGGCGGCGTGCTGACGACTTCGGTCGGCCACGCGCGCCCGGAAGTCGTCGAAGCCATCAGCCGTCAGGCCGGCGCCATCGCTCACACCTCGACGCTCTACATCAACCGCCCGCAGGCCGAGCTGGCCGCGAAAGTGGCCGGGATTACGCCGGGCCGCTTGCAGAAGAGCTTCTTCACGAGCAGCGGCACCGAAGCCGACGAGACCGCGATGGTGCTGGCGCGGCTCTATACAGGGCGCACCGAAATCATCGCCCTGCGCCATGCCTATCACGGGCGCTCGGTGATGAACATGACGGCGACCGGGCATTCGACGTGGAAGCACGGGCCGTCGCTGGTCGCCGGCATCGTCCACGCCCATGCGCCTTATTGTTATCGCTGCCCGTTCAACCTCAATCCCGAATCGTGCGCCCTGGAATGCGCCCGCGATGTCGAAGAGCTGATCCAGACTTCGACAACCGGTCAGATCGCCGCCTTCATCGCCGAGCCGATCATGGGAGTCGGCGGCTTCATCACGCCGCCGAAGGATTATTTCAAAGTGGTCACGGAAATCGTTCGCCGTTATGGCGGCATCTACATCTGCGACGAAGTGCAGACCGGCTGGGGACGCACGGGCGATCACTGGTGCGGCATCGAGCATTGGGAAGTCGAGCCCGAGGTGATGACCTTTGCCAAAGGCATGGCGAACGGCTCGCCCATCGGCTGCACGACGGCGGTGCCGGAGGTCGCCGACAAGTACCCGTCGCTGACGTTTTCGACTTTCGGCGGCAACCCGGTGAGCGCGGCGGCGGCGCTGGCGACGATTCGCGTCATCGAAGAGAACGACCTGCCGCGCAACGCCCGCGAAGTCGGCGGCTACCTGCGCGCGCGGCTCGAAGAACTGAAAGACAAGTATCCGGTGATTGGCGATGTGCGCGGCATGGGCTTGATGCAGGCGATTGAATGCGTCAAGGACCGCACGACCAAACAGCCCGACGCCGAATCGGTGGCGCGCGTCTTTGAAGAGACGCGGCGGCGCGGCGTGCTGATTGGCAAGGGCGGCCTGTACGGCAACATCATCCGCCTGGGGCCGCCGTTGATTGCCAGCAAAGCGGACATTGACGAGCTGGTCACGGCGCTCGACGGCGCGTTCGCGGCGCTGGGGTAGGCGAGCGGCGAATCGTTCGATCCCTGGCGACTGGCGCGGCTCGCGGATCGAGAGGTCAACTCATGAAAACGCTCATTCAGAACGGACGCATCGTCACGGCGGTCGATGATTACATGGCCGACGTGCTTGTCGAAGACGAAACCATCACGCTGATCGGCAAAAATCTTGCCCAGGTCGTCGGCGAAGTCGACAAGACGATTGATGCCACAGGCATGCTGGTCATCCCCGGCGGCATTGATCCGCATACTCACATGGAGTTGCCTTTCGGCGGCACCTCTTCGTCGGACGACTTCCACACAGGCACGCGGGCCGCCGCGCACGGCGGCACGACGACGATCATCGATTTCGCCGTCCAGTACAAAGGCGAGTCGCTCATTCAAGCCGTCGACAACTGGCACCAGAAGGCCGAAGGCAAGCCGGTCGTTGATTACGGCTTTCACCTGATCACCACGGATCTGCCCGACGAGAAGATTCCTGAGATGAAGCAGCTCATCCGCGAAGGCGTGACGAGCTTCAAAATGTTTATGGCCTACCCCGGCGTCTTTCTCGTAGACGACGCGACCATCTTCCGCGCCATGAAGGTCGCAGGCGGCAGCGGCGGCCTGATCTGCATGCACGCCGAGAACGGCATCGTCATCAACGAGATCATCCGCCACGCGCTCGCCGAAGGCCACACCGCGCCCAAGTACCATGCGTTGACCCGCCCGACCAAAGCCGAAGCCGAAGGCGTGCATCGCGCCATCGCCATCGCCGAGATGGCCGACTCGCCGGTCTACATCGTCCATCTCAGTTGTTATGACGCGCTCCAGGAAGTGCGCGAGGCGCGCGACATCGGGCTCCCGGCCTTCGCCGAAACCTGCCCGCAGTACCTCTTCCTCGATTACACGCATTATGAGCAGGAAGGATTCGAGGGCGCAAAGTACGTGATGACGCCGCCGCTGCGCGAGAAGTGGAATCAGGACAAGCTCTGGCAGGGACTCGCGGGCAATGATCTGCAAGTCATCTCGACCGATCACTGCCCGTTCTGTTTCAAGGAGCAGAAGACGCTCGGCCTCGACGACTTCACCAAGATTCCTAACGGCGGCCCCGGAGTCGAGCACCGCATGAGCCTGGTCTACAACGGAGGCGTCGTGGGCCGCCGGATCAGCGTCAACCGCTTCGTCGAATTGACCTCCACCGCCGCCGCCAGGCTCTTCGGCCTGTTCCCGCGCAAAGGCACTATCGCCGTGGGCAGTGACGCAGACATCGTCATCTTCGATCCCGAGCAGGAGCAGACGATCTCTGCGGCGACGCACCACATGAACGTCGACTACAGTTGTTATGAAGGGATGACGGTGCGTGGCGTCACCCGCACCGTCTTGTCGCGTGGTAGCGTGGTGATCGAAGACGGCGAGTATCGAGGCCGCCAGGGCGCCGGCCAGTTCCTGCGCCGCGGCGCCTTCAACGGCCCTTATTGACCGCGCTTCAATCGATCAGTCCCTGGCCGATGGTGTAGGCATCAGTGAAACGATCCAGGCCGTGCGAGCCGCCATTGACCAGCTTGCGCGCGGTCTTCAAGTCACCCGCGTTGAGTGCCTGCCTGATTTTCTGCTCTTTGCTCTTGATGAAGCTGGCCAGCAAGCGGGCGGCAATCGTCGGATCATTAGCGCGGTCGGGCACGCTGATCAAGTCCACGCCGATGGCGGCGCCGTGGACTTTGTAATTGCTGCGGCCAGTCAATTGGACGAAACCCCGGCCCTTGAAATTCGGACCGTCCGGTCGCCCTTGATTGCCGAGATCGCTGCGCTTGTCGTAGAGGTCGAAGGGCTGGCCGCCCTGCGAGGTGTTGAACCTCGACTTGAATTCGCTGATCGGCTCGAAGCTTTCGGTCTCGGCGCGAATGGTTCCCAACGCCATCAAGACCATGTTCTTGTCTGCCAATTCCGCCTCTTCAAGCGCCTGCAAAACGAAAGGCAGATGGGTGCGGATATTGGCGACGGGGGTCTGCGGGAACATCTTTGAGACCACATCGACCGTCACCTGCGGGATGACCGACGGGCCGACTTCAATGGGAAGATCGTCGGGAGCTTCAATCGTCAGGTCGAGCGCCGCAAGCGTTTGCGGCCCGGCGACCCCATCGGCCCCAAGCTGTTTGCTCTTCTGAAAGGCGATCACCGCGGCTTCGGTGCCCGGGCCGAAAACGCCGTCAATCACGCCGATATCGAACCCCAGGTCCTTGAGCCGCTGTTGCAGTTGGGCGACTGCCGCGCCAGAGGTTCCACGCTGTAAAGTCTGCATACTGACTGCCTCCTTTTGGCCATGTTAGATTCCATTGAACATATGAGTTTTAGCACAAAATATTTCATTGGCAAGCGCCATCGTTCCAGACGAGGCGCGCCGCCCGCCACAGTCAAATGCTGTTGACTAAAGGTCTATGCTTGACGCGATACTTAATTCAATGAGAGACTTTTACCTTTGTTGCTGCTCAACACGGCCCTGAAGGAGTAAATCATTATGTTTAATACAAGACGCTGGAATCGTCGCGTCGGTCTGCTTGTGCTTACACTGTTTGGCCTGACCAGCCTGGTCGCCTGGCATGGCAAGGCGTCTGACCGCGCCGCCGCCGATAACCCGCCTGCCGGGGCCGCTGCATCAAACGACGCGCAAACCCGCGCCCGGCTCGACGAAGCTTACGGCAAGCTGCCGCTGAGCTTTGAAGCCAACCGCGGCCAGGTTGCCCCCCGCGTCCAGTTCATCTCGCGCAGCAGCACCGCGACGCTTTTTCTCACCGCCGACGAAGCCGTGCTCGCCGTGTCGCCGCCGCACGCCGCGACTGCCGCCGTGCGCATGAAGGTGGTCAAGGCCAACCCGGCGGCTCGCCCCGAGGGCCTGGCGCCGCTCGCAGCCACGGCCAATTACTTCACCGGGCGCGACCCGAACCACTGGCATACCGCCGTGCCGACTTTCGCCCGCGTGCAGTATGGCGATATCTATCCCGGCATCAACCTTGTCTACTACGGCAATCAGCGGCAGCTCGAATATGACTTCGTCGTCGCGGCGGGCAGCGACCCCAGGCAGATCAAGCTGGGCTTTGCAGGCGCGCGGCGGCTGCGCATCAGCGCCGAAGGCGATCTGGTGCTGCGCGTGGCGGGCGGCGAGATGCGTTTTCACAAGCCGGCGGCTTATCAGGAGACGGACGGCGGCAAACAGATGGTCGAGGCGCGCTACCAACTGAAGGGGCGGCGCGTGGTGGGGTTTGTGTTGGGCGCTTACGATCACAGCAAACGGCTGGTGATCGATCCGGTCCTCAGCTATTCAACTTATCTCGGCGGCAACAACACGGATACAGGCCGGGGCATCACCCTGGACGCAAACGGCGACGCTTACATCGTCGGGATTACGGGTTCCTTTAACTTCCCGATCACGATTGATAGTTATGATTCGACCATCGCCAACGGCTCGGACGTGTTCGTGACCAAGCTCAAAGCGGATGGCACCGAGCTGGTCTATTCGACCTACATCGGCGGCACCTCACAGGACGAAGGGTATGGCATCGTCATCGATAGTGCCGGCAACGCCTACGTCACGGGCTCGACCGGCTCGGGCGACTTCCCGACGACGCCGGGGGCGTTTCAGGCCTCGACGCCCTCTGGGACTTCAACCCATGGCTTCGTCACGAAGTTAAACGCGGCGGGCACGGCACTGGTCTATTCGACCTACCTTGGTGGGTCAGGCACTGACCTGGCAAAGAGCATCGCGGTTGACTCGTCGGGCAACGCCTACGTCGTCGGCTATACCGCTTCGACCAGCTTCCCGACAACACCGGGGGCGTTTCAGACGACGTATATCGGCGGCGGCGGCCCTGCGGCGGATGCCTTTGTCACCAAACTGAACAGCACAGGCACGGCGCTGGTTTATTCGACTTTCCTCGGCGGCGCGGCCTCCGATCAGGCGAGCGGCGTTAAGGTCGATGCGTCCGGCAATGCCTACGTCACAGGCAACACGCTGTCGGGCAACTTCCCAACGACGGCGGGGGCGTTGCAGACCACGTATGGCGGCGTCGCCAGCAGTTATTACGGCGCCACGGGCGACGGCTTCGTCACCAAGCTCAACAGCACGGGCACGGCGCTCGCCTACTCGACCTATCTGGGTGGCCGCGGCGATGATGCCGGTTACGGCATTGAGGTGACGGCTGCGGGCGAAGCTTACGTGATTGGGCAGACCAACTCGGGCAACTTCCCGACGACGCCGGGCGTCGTGCGCGTCGGCGACGGCGGCATCGCCAAGTCCGCCAACAGCGGCGCGAGCTGGGCGGCAATCAATGCCGGCATCAACAACTTCACCATTCTGGCGCTGGCGGTCAATCCGCTGACGCCGGCGACGATCTACGCAGGGACTCAGAGCGCGACCAATGACAACAATACGTTGACCGGAGGAGTGTTCAGAAGCACGGACGGCGGCGCCAACTGGAGCGCGATCAACTCTGGCCTGACCGACCTCACGGTCAGATCGCTGGCGATTGATCCGGGCGCGCCGACGACGATCTACCTGGGGACGAACTCGCGCGGCGTCTTTAGAAGCACCGATGGCGGCGGCACATGGCGGGCGATCAACACCGGCCAGAACGGCATGGATGTCAACAGCCTGATGATCGATCCGAGCAACTCTTCGACGATTTACGCAGGCACTGACCAGGGCGTCTTCAAGACCACCAATGGCGGCGCCAACTGGGCAGCCCAGAACAACGGCCTGTCGCAGGGGACGTCCATCTACGCGCTGGCCATTGATCCGTTGACACCGGCGACAATTTACGCCGGCCTCACTTACGGCGACGTCTATAAGAGCACCAATGGCGGTGCCAGTTGGAGCCCCACCGGCCTTACCAACTCTGGCGTCAGGGCCCTGCTGATCGATGCGTCGGCGACTTCGACGCTGTACGCGGGAATGTGGAATGGCTTGTACAAGAGCACCGACGGCGGCCAAACCTGGAATGGCAGCAATAATGGCCTGCGCAACCGGTCGGTGAGCTCGCTCGCCCAGTCACCGAGCGATTCGACGGCGCTCTACGCCGGCACCGGCAACGGCGTTTTCAAGTCCATTGATGGCGGCAATCTCTGGGCGTCGGCGGGCGCGGGGCTAGCCGGCGCGGTCATTAACGCAATGGCCTTTGACCCGGCGACCCCCTCGACGATGTACTCGGGCAGCGAGAGCGGCCTCATGGATGCCTTCGTGACGAAGTTGAATGCGACGGGCGCTGCCCTGGTCTATTCCACTTACCTGGGCGGCAGCGGCGCGGATCAGGGATCGGCCATCGCCGCCGACAACGCCGGCAACGTCTACGTCACCGGCAACACGCTGTCCCTCAACTTTCCGACGACGACGGGAGGCTACCAGACGCTCGGCTACACCTACTCCCCCGACGCCTTCACCACCAAGCTGAATCCGACGGCGACCGCTCTGACCTACTCCTCTTACCTCGGCGGCAATGACTACGACTACGGCTATGGCATCGCCGTGGACGGGTCGGGCAGCGCCTACGTTACCGGCGCGACCGCATCGCGGAACTTCCCGGTCACGCCCAACGTGTTCCAGAACACGACGGGCAACCTCAATTACAACTCTTATTATGACGCGTTCGTTTCGAAGTTTGCGGTGACGCCGAGTGTGACCTCCGACCTCGCGATTACGATGACGGCGACGTCGAGCCCCGTCTCTGCGGGGGACAACCTCACCTATACCCTCACAGTCACCAACAATGGCCCGGACCGCGCCCTGTCCGTTGTCGTCCAGGATGACCTGCCGTCGACGGTCAACCCCAGCTCATGCAATTCCTCGACGGCGAGTTGCACGACTGTCGGCCACAGCATCACCTTCAGCCTCAGCACGCTGGAGCCGAGCGCCTCGGCGACCATGATGGTCTACGGCTACGTCAGTTGCACGGTCCAGAACGGCGCGTCGCTCATCAATACGGCGACGGTTACGGCGTCGGGCACAGACTCCATACCCAACAACGATACGGCAACGACAATCTTGACGGCGACCAACCCGCCGGCATCGTTGTCGCCGAACCTTCAGACGGTTGCGGTCGGCGGCGGCAACGGCTCGGTGAACGTCTATCGTGGCGTCCCGTGTAACTGGACATCGATCAGCAATGCGCCGTGGATCACCATTACCTACAGCAGCAATTATGGCAACGGCTTCGTCAACTTTACGGTGGCGGCCAATAGCGATGCGGCGCGTCAGGGCACGATGACCATCGCCGGCCAGACCTTTACGGTTTATCAGGCGGGAGCATGCAGCGCCGCGCCGGCGAGCAGCAGCGCGGTATTCAACACCCATGCCAGCGCGGGCTCGGTGACGATCAACGCCGCCAGCGGTTGCAACTGGAACGCCGCCAGCAACACGCCCTGGATCACCATCACCTCGGGCGCCAGCGGCTCGGGCAATGGCACAGTCAACTATTCGGTCACCGCCAACACGACGGGCGCTCAGCGAGTCGGCACCATGACGATTGCCGGACAGGCCTTCACCGTCACGCAGGCTGGCACGCCGCCGGTCAAACTCAACTTCGACGACGACCTGAAGTCCGAGATCGGCTATTACCGCAACGGTCTGTGGGGCTTCCTCAAATCGTCGGAGAGCTTCAACATCGGGTTCTTCTATAGCTGGGGCGGGGCGGGGCGCGCGCCCATCGTCGCCGACTTCGACGGCGACGGCAAGGTTGATCTGGCCTACATCGAGCCGCCCGCCGGCAACCAGAGCGCGAGCTATGCGATTCTGCTGTCGAGCCATGGCTACAGCTTTGCGGCAGGCCAGCCGCTGTTCGTGCCCGCAGGTTACCCGTCAGTCGGCGATACGCCGGTCGTCGGTGATTTTGATGGCGACAACAAGGCCGACCCGGCCATCTGGCGCTCGTCACAGGGCGTCTGGATTATCCCGGAATCATCGTGGAACTATACGCAATACATCTTCAGCCAGTGGGGCCAGTCGGGCGACACGCCGGTTGTCGGCGACATCGATGGCGATGGCCGCGCCGACCTCGGGTACTACCACGATGGCGTGTGGGCTTTCCTACAGTCCTCGCAAGGCTACAGCTACGGCAGCCCGCGCTTCTTCAACTGGGGCAGGGCGGGACGTGCGCCCATCATCGCCGACTTTGACGGCGATGGCCTGAGTGATCTGGCTTACATCGAGCCGCCCGCCGGCAACCAGAGCGCGAGCTATGCGATTCTGCTGTCGAGCCATGGTTACAGCTTCGCGGCGGGCCAGCCGCTGTTCGTGCCCGCAGGTTACCCGTCACTCGGCGATACGCCGGTCGTGGCCGACTATGACGGTGATGGCAAGGCCGACCCCGGCATCTGGCGCGCCTCGCAAGGCGTCTGGATCATCCCGACGTCGTCGTCCAACTATACCAACTATATCTTCAGGCAGTGGGGGCAGGCGGGCGACGTCGCCGTGCCGAACACACTGAGTCAGCAGTAAGCGCCGGGCGGCGGCGGCTTTTGCTTTTTGCGGTTCAGATTAGGTAGCTTGTAGGTGTGAGCCATCTCGTCGCGCAGATCAAAGAAGCCGCCCGCCGCCTCGGCTTTGAAGTCGCCGGCATCACTTCGGTCGCGCCGCTTGCGGACGACGAGCGGCGTTATCATTCATGGATGGAAGCCGGCTTTGCCGCCGATATGGGCTATATGACGCGGCGGCCCGAATTGCTGGCACATCCCGGCGCGCTTGTACCCGACGCCCGCTCGCTCGTCACCCTGGCGGTGAACTATTACGCCGAAGCGCCGCCTTTCACTCACGAGAGCCGTTACGGTCGCGTGGCGCGTTACGCCTGGGGATTGGATTATCACGATGTCGTCAAGTCGCGGCTGCGGGCGCTTACGGCAGAGATCGAGGCGCTGGCCGGGCGGCCCCTGCACGCCCGCTGCTTCGTGGACGCGGTGCCGTTGCTTGAGCGCGCGGCGGCGGCGCGCGCCGGCATCGGCTTCGTAGGCAAAAATACAAACCTGCTAGACCCGCGGCGCGGCTCGTGGTTCTTCCTCTCAGAGATTCTGCTCGACCTGGAATTGCCCGCGGACGACCGACCGGTCGGCGTCAGTTGCGGCACCTGTCACCGCTGTCTCGCCGCCTGCCCGACCGATGCCTTTGCCGGGCCGTACCAGTTGGACGCGCGGCGCTGCATCTCTTACCTGACGATTGAGCACAAGGGAGCGATTCCGCTAGAGTTGCGCGCAGGTCTCGGCGAATGGGTGTTCGGCTGTGACGCCTGCCAGGAGATGCGCCCCGAAACCGGCAGGCGGGGTCCGCTGCCGGTGATCGTGCGGGGGGAATCGGCATCGGTCTGTCCCTTCAACCGTTTTGCGAGCGAAACCGAATGGCGAGAGTTTCACCCTGAAGCCGGCGTCGGGCCGCGCCTTGATCTGGTCGAAGCTCTGTCCATCGCCACCGACGCCGAGTTTCGCGCCCGTTTCAAAGGCACGCCGCTTCTGCGCCCAAAGCGGCGCGGCCTGCTGCGCAATGCGGCAGTCGCTGCGGCCAATGTCGGTTGCACGGCGGCGGTTCGGGCGCTCGTCGAGCGCGTGACCTCTGACCCTGAGCCGCTGATCCGCGCTCATGGATTGTGGGCGCTGGCGCGGCTGGCAGCAGACAAAGCTGCGCCGCTCATCGAGCGCGTTTTGAATGATCCCGACCCAATGGTGCGCGATGAAGCCCGGCAGTTAAAGGATGGCTGTCCTTCGTCCGTCGTTTCTGATCAATAAAAAGCGGCGGGAGAGATGCCGCCTTTTATTGCTCGCATGAGGGTAAGAGGCGAGCGTGCAACGAAAGAAAGGCTGACATCGGTAACTCTCCCGCCGACAACCCCGTCCCGCGGCACCGGTTCGCAACCGGGCGTCCCCAGGCGGGTTGGAGGTGATTAATTGGAGGAACTTTCTCTGGTCCCTCAATAGGGATAGACGCAAAAGAAAGCCAATCCTTGCGGAATTTTTGTCTTTTACTTGTTGTAATTTTTGCCACAATCGGGGCCGCGCTTCATTCTTGAAGCACGGCGGTGCGAAACAGCGGCTGGCCGGCGAGCGCCACATAGAAGCTGTAAACCGCCACCGCCACCGCCAGCCCCAGCGTGATGTACATGCCCTGGGCATACCAGCTCGACCAGTTTGTCGTGACCACGTAATGAAAGCTCAGGTTGAAGAAGAATTGAAACGCGATGGTCGTCAGCAACCCGAATCGCGCCACCGCGACGACGATCAGCGTCGCAATCACCGGCGGCACGACCCACAGGGCGAGCGGACTGGGCGCGATAAATGCCAGGCCATTTACCGTAGCAATTAACGTCCATAATACCGCGATGGCGAGCCATTGCCGACGCAGCAGGATATAGAGCAACAAGAGCAGAAAGAGGAATCCCAGTCCGCTGAGCAGCCATTGCAAGACGCTGTCGCTCAGCAGCAGCATGGCCAGCCGGCGCGACCCTTCGAGCATCGCCCCGTCCGCCCCCGGCGCCGGTTTTCCCTTCAGCCCCATCAGCTTGAGCATCATCATCCCCGAATAGATGGACAGCGTATGGCCGAGCCCCAGAAGGCTGCCGACCAGCACATCGCGCCCGACCATCGGGTCGCGGAAATCGCCCGCCAGCAGCCGGCTCCAGGAGATCAGCAGGCGCGGCCAGCGCCGCCGCACGTAAGGCTCAAGCGCCATATAGATCATCCATAAGAAGGCCGCCGCCAGCAGCGACCAGCCGGCGGCTTTCGCTAAGAGGCTCAGCTCACCGCCGAGCGTCGGAATGTGATGCACGCCACAAAGCAAGCCGATCAAGGTGGTCGCAAAAACCGTGAGCGCCAGCTTGGACGCGCCGCGCCGGTCGCCGCGCCCCAATCGCAGGTTGCGCCGCGCCAGCAAGGTGGCGGCGACGAGCGAAGCGAAAAAGACCGCCGACATAATCACGCCGGCAGCCCGGCGGCTGGCCTGAGACGTGACCTCTTCTTGCCGCGTCGCCGTCGTCCACGGAAAGATCACCTGGAAGTAAACCAGCCGCCCGCGATGAGCCGCCGCCTCGACGCGGATGGGAAGCTCCGGGCGCTCAGCAAATGTTCCCGCCCAGGCCATCCGCGTATCAGCAAACACCAGCGGCGTCCACTCGGAATCGGTCGCGGTCAACCGCGCAGGGTCGAGCCCGGCGTCAGCAAGCAGCCCGCCCCAGTCGGGCGCGGCGTTCCGCGGCGCGTAGGGTTCGAGCTGCGGCGGCGCGGCATGAAATTCGAGCAGCCGCCCGCGTGTATCGAGAATGATATTGACCATGCCGGCGACTTCAAGCGGCGGGTCCGCCGGCCCGACTCCGTTATCGCCGAGCGCTTCGAGCGGGCGCGGGCTTTGCCGATACCAGAAGTAATAAACTGCCGGCTGGCCGCTCTCGAGCTTGTCGGCAAATCCGAGCGCCGGCGACTGGGTGGCATAGTGGTAGGCGATCAAGTCGTCGCCCATGCCGTAAGCCATATCAGCGGGGGCGCCGTCGTATGCCAATTTGCCGACGATGCCGCGAGCGCGGTCGGCCAGCACTTCGGGCGACTTTTCGAGCGGCACGCGGTTGTGCAGGGCGATCTTGCTCGAAAGCCAGATGGCGGCGGCCAGCTCAAGCGCAAACAGCGTCAGGCAGATGATCGCGACGGTGGGCCGCAATGCGCCTTCGCGAGGCGCGGCGGCGACCATCTCCGGCGAAGGGGTTTCGCCCGCCGCCAGCGCCGCCGCCAGCGGATCGCTGCCCGGCAACGCCACCGCGACCTGTGTGACCGACGTCGGGCGCGATAATGGGTCGCGCTCCAGACAGCGCCGGATGACGCGCTCGACCAGCGGGTCCACGTCTTTCACATAATCAGAGATGCTCGGCGGCGAGCCGGACTGCTGCTGGCGCATCAGCTCTTCGACGGTCGTCGCTTCAAAGGCTTTCTTGCCGGTGAAGATTTCGTAAAGCACGAGGCCGAGTGCGTAGAGGTCGCTGCGCCGGGTGACTTCGCGCCCGGCGAGCTGTTCGGGAGCCATGTAAGCGGGTGTGCCGGCGCGCACTTCGTTGCCGTGAAAGTCGTCGGCCAGCCCGGCCAGGCCAAAGTCGGTGATGCGCGCCTTGCCGCGCCCATCGATCATGACATTGGCCGGTTTAAGATCGCGATGCAGCACGCCTTCGTCGTGCGCCGCCTGGAGCCCTGCGCAGAGCTGGCGGGCGATCTCGGTCGCTTTGTCGGCGGGCAATCGCCCGATGCGGCGCAATAGCGACGACAGGTCTTCGCCGTCAATGTATTCCATGCTCAGGAAGTGATGGCCGCCGACTTCGCCGATGTCAAAGACGCGACAGACGTTCGGGTGCGAAATCTGCCGCGCGATACGCACCTCGCGGTGAAAGCGTTCAAGCATGGCCGCATCTCTGGCGACGCTTTCGGGCAAAAACTTGAGGGCGACCGGCTGGCCCAATTTCAGGTCGTCGGCGCGATAGACTTCGCCCATGCCGCCGCGCCCGAGCAACCCGATGATGCGATAACGCGTAGCCAGAACCGTGCCGGGGATGAAGCGCGCTTCGCCGGTGACGGGTGGCGGCGGAAAGAGCTTGACCGCGTCATGCACGAGCGTCGAGATGAACTGGCCGGTCGGCTGCTGATGCGCGAGCAGCGATTCGACTTCGCGGCGCAATGCCGCGTCATCGCCGCAGGCGTCATCGAGAAAAGCGGCGCGCGCTTCGGGCTCGCGCTCAAGCGCTGCTTCGAAGAGCGTTTCAACTTGTTTCCACTTTTCGGGTGTCATCATGCGCTTGAGGTTACGTTTGATTCATCTCGCGGTGCAGCCAGGCTTCAGCCATGCGCAGTCGGCGGCGCACCGTGGCCACAGAGACATGTTCGACTTCGCCTATCTCTTCGATGCTCAAGCCGCCGAAGTAGCGCAGCTCGACGCTGCGGCTGCGCTCCGGGTCAAGCTCGGCAAGCCGCTGCAAAGCATCATCAAGGGCGACCAGCTCCGCGGCGCGCTCGACCGAAAAGATGGCCGCCTCGCTGAGCGACACAGGCGTCTGGCCGCTGCCGCGCTTGGCCGCGTTGTGACGGCGCGCGTGGTCAACCAGGATTTCGCGCATCAAGCGCGCTGCGACGCCGAAGAAATGCGCGCGGTTCTGCCAGTCCTGATTCCCATGACCGAGCAGCCGTATGTAGGCTTCGTTGACCAGCGCCGTCCCCTGTAGCGTGTGATTGCGGCGCTCGCCGCGCAAGTAACCGTTCGCCAGCCGCCTGAGCTCGTCATAGACGAGCGGCGTCAGGCGGTCGAGCGCGCCGCGGTCGCCGTTGCGCCAGTCGGCGAGCAGTTGGGTGATTTCAGCCGGCGACCGTGTGGGCATATCTTCTCACAGGTGGCGTCGCGTAGCGGGCTTGAGCCCGCCAGAGCATATTCACTGGCCGGGCCGAAGTCAACGACGAAGCCGCCCGCCGCTCAGGTCGAAGATTCTCCGAGCCAGCCGCGCTCGCCTAATCGTCGCGAAGTGGGCGGGCGCCTGGCTACAGAGCCGCCGGCGCGCTTTGCGATTGATGACCGCTGCAATTCGGAAAGGCAAAGCCACACCAGAATAATCAACAGCACCGCGCCGATGATGGCGGCGGCATTGGCATACATATCGATCAAGGTTTCGAGCATCTCGATCAGGTGATTGCCCGACGCTTGCAGGTAAGGGTAAGGCGTGTTGAGCATGAGTTCTCCTCGCGCGGCGCGCCGCTAGATTCTCTCCGTCCACCTGTACATGCGTATTCGCTCGGCGAAACCGCTCAGGCCGAGCGATTGGCTTGCGGTCGGTTGCCAGGGCTATTGGGATAGACGCCGTTGATACGTCGCCGGGGCGGTGATAGGATTGCCGCCGCGCTGAAAATCCGAAGCCGTCCGCTCGGCTGGTTTTCGATGAGGCGCATGGATATGGACGACGAGATTCGAGCGCTGATGCAGCCATTCGCGGCGCATGGCGCGCCGCCGGCATCTGGAAGTGAGGGGTGAGAGGTGAGGGGCGAATGAGTGACAAGTGACAAGTGACAAGACATTGTCACTGCGGCATCCCGACAAGCTCAGCTTGCGAAATCCCTCTTGTCACTTGTCACTCGTCACTTGTCACTATTTGATTCTGAGCGTGCCCGACAGGCCGAAGACGCTGGAGTCGCTTGAATCGGCGATGCGCACGACGACATCGCGTGACTTGGGCTTGCGGGCGGTCACGTTGAAGCTGCCGGCGCTGGCATCAACGCTCGTCGCCAGCGGCGTCCAGGTGGCGCCGCCATCGCGCGAGATACTGATGTCAACGCGGCTGATGCTGCCGGTGATTGACCAGGTGACATTATAGTTCTGGTTCTTGCGCCAGAGGTCGCCGCTCGCCGGCGAAGTCACGGCAATTGTCGCGCGCGGCTGCGGTGTGATGGCGTTCAACTGGAAAGAATAAACCGAGCGGTCGTTCGAGCCGACGAAGACACGATCCGCGGTCACGGAAACTCCGCCCCACATCGCGCCGCGCTGCGCGCTCCAGACAGTCGCGCCGCTCTCTGCATCATAAGCCCGCAACAACCCGTCCGCGCCGCCGCTGAAGACCAGGCCGTTGGCGACCGCCACCGCGCCGGTGACCGGTTTGGCCTGCGGCTGTTCCCAAACGATCTGGCCGAGGCGCTGTTCGAGCGCCACGATTTTGCCGGTGCCGTCAGCGATGCGCGCGCCGAAGAAAATCTTGCCATTGGCCGCCGCCGCCGAGGCGATGATGCCGGTATCGCCTGAAGCGTCGGTTACGCGCGTTGACCAGAGCAGCTCACCCGTGTCGCGCCGCACCGCATAGCAGTAGCCGTCTTTCGAGCCAATCGCCAGCGCCGGCTGTCCCGACACATCAAACAAGACGGGCGAAGCGCCGAAGTCGAGGTTTTCGATGTCGCGATTGCGCGCCGTGTTTTTGAACTGCCAGGCAATCGTGCCGTTGTCGGCGTTGAAGGCGAGAATCGAATCGCCATAGGTGTCCGTGCCTTCGCAGAAATTGCCCGACGCGACGAAGACCAGGCGGCGCTGCGGGTCGGCGGCAAACGATGACCAGACGCCCGCGCCGGTGCTGCCTTCGGGCGCGGTATAGGTGCGCCACAACTCCGTGCCGTCCGTGGCGCTCAGGCACAGGACGGTGCCGCGCACGCACGGCGCGTCACAGTGCGAGGCCAGGCCGACATAAATCTTGCCGTCGAAGACCAGCGGCGATGACCACAGGTGCCAGCCTCTTGAGGCGTCGGCCAGTTGTGTGCGCCAGATCACACTTCCGTTGCCGGCGTTGACCGCGTAGAGCGAGCAGTTGGCAGCGCCGAAATAGAGGCGGCCATCTACAATCGCGGCAGTGCTATCTATGCCATAGGTCAGATCACAGTTGCTGGTCACCTGACCGGTCTGAAGGCTCCAGACCACCTGGCCGTCGGCTTCGCGCAGCGCGTACATTCGCCCATCCCATGAGCCGACGTAGACCATGCCGCCCGCTACCACTGGCGTGCCGGTGACGATGCCGCCGGTCTGATAGCCCCATGCCTGCCTGAGGTTCGCAATGTTCGAGGCGCTGATGTTCGAGGCAACCGCATAGCCTGTGTGCGCCGCGTCGCGCTGGTACATCGGCCACTCGGCGGCGGCGTTGATTGAAAGCGCGCCGATGGTCGCATTATCGATCCGCCCATTCATGGCGACAAAGACGGTGTCGGCAATCAGCGGATAGGTGGGCCGTTTCTGGCTGACGTAGATCAGACTGCCATTCTGATAATACTTAACGACGCCGTTCTCGTCGGCGATGCGGAAAATGTCGCCGGTGTTATAGCGCACTTCCCACTTGTAGACGTTATTCTCGCGCACCTCTGCGACGTTATAGTCGGTGATCTTGAAAGCGAAATCGATCTCCGCGAAGTCCGTGCCGATAGCGGCGTGGGTCAGGCCGGTGAAGAGCAGGCGGTTGGTCTGCGCCGGGGTGAATTCGTAATAGGCGTCGCCGGCGGCAATCGTCTGTTGTGAGCGCGCCGCCGCGTCGGCGGTGTCATCGCGCCCGCCGGTCTTTTCCAGGCTGCCGCTGTTCGCCGTGCAGTTAATCCGGTTGACCCAGGCGACCGTTTGCGACGCGGATTGCCCCGTGGTGCGGGACACGAGAGCCACTGAAAGCATCAGGGTGACGGTAAGTAGTGCAATAACCCGTTTGCGCATAGTCGAAGTCATGCTCCATCGCTTGAAGGTCTCGCTCGCCGGCGCGGGCCACCTCGACGTGGCGCGCATTTCTAGCCGTTGAGCGAGGCTGCATCACGCAGCCTGTCTCCTGGAAGAAATGGTCAATGCGCAAGAAATTCCAAAGTCTCACCTACACAGGGAGTCTTGATGTAGCGCAAGGCGGTTAGATTGCGCAGTGGCTCGCGCAAGCTAACCGCCTTGCGCTACAAGATCGACACCACCTTAAAGCATGCCGAGGCGACTTGACGGGCGCGCGGCGAGCAATGAGAATGGAGCCATCCCCGTTTTGGCGAGCCGCGGTATTGGGAGTCCCACAATGCAAGAGTACATTTCTCGTTTCGGCGATCATTTGAAGTATGAGCGCAACGTCAGCGAGCACACGCTGCGCAATTACATGAGCGACCTCGAACAGTTCCTCGATTTCATCTGCCCTGTAGACGCATCGGGCAGCCGCCGCGAGGTCGACGTCAAGCAGATCGATCACATCACCATCCGCGAATACCTCTCGCGGCTTTACCAGGAGAAGCGCAAGAAGACTTCTATCGCCAGGAAGCTGGCGACGCTGCGGACGTTCTTCAAGTTTCTCTGCCGCGAGCAGGTCTTAGAGATGAACCCGGCGAAGCTGGTTTCGAGCCCGCGGCTCGAAAAGAAGCTGCCGAAGGTGATGCAGGTCGAAGAGGTCATCCGCTTCATCGAAACGCCCGACACCGACACGGTCCTGGGCAAACGCGACCGCGCCATCCTGGAGATGCTCTATGCGACCGGCTGCCGCGTCGCCGAGCTGGCGGGGATGAATCTCGACGATGTCGATTTCAGGAACGAGACGGTGCGGCTGCGCGGCAAGCGGCGCAAAGAGCGCATCGTGCCGTTCGGCTCGAAAGCCAAAGAGGCGTTGCAAATTTACCTCGGCGTGCGCGGCGAATTGCTCATCGAAGCGACAGAGTCTGAGCGCGACGTGCTGGCGCTCTTCTTGAATTACCAGGGCACGCGCATCACGACGCGCTCGGTGGCGCGCATGCTCGACAAGTACGTCAAGGAATGCGCGCTGGCGCACGGCGTCAGTCCGCACGCGCTGCGTCACTCGTTTGCGACGCACCTGCTGTCGGCGGGCGCCGACCTGCGCTCGATTCAAGAGCTGTTGGGTCACGCGCGATTGTCGACAACGCAAATCTACACGCAGGTTTCCGTCGAGCAACTGATGCAGGTCTACGACAAGGCCCACCCGAAGGCGTGATGCGGGGACACGGCGACGCGGAGACGCGGCGAGGGAATACGAATGATTGCAGGCTTCGACGGTGAAGCGTACCGCATCCACGAAGCCAGCGAGGTGATGACGCCGGCGCTGGCCATCTACCCTGAGCTGGTGGACGCCAACATTCAGACGACGCTGCGACTGGTCGGCGGCGATGCGAATCGCTTGCGGCCTCACGTCAAGACGGCGAAGCTGCTATCGGTGATGCGGCAATGGGCGGCGCGCGGCGTCTCGCACTTCAAATGCTCCACCTCGCTTGAGCTGTTGACGGTCTGCGAGGCCGGGGCCGCTGACGTGCTATTGGCATACCCGGCGGTCGGGGCCAATGCGCGGCGCGTTCGCGAGCTGGCCGAGCAATTCCCTGCCGCGCGCATCTCGGCGCTGGTTGAATCCGCCGCGCAGATTGACGCCTGGCGCGGCAGCCCGGTCAGCCTGTTCATCGATGTCAATCCCGGCATGGATCGCACGGGCGTCGAGCAAGAGGCGCTCGGCGAGATCATCCGCCTCGCCGAAGCCATTCAGGCCAGCGGTCAGGCGTTTCGTGGCTTGCATTACTATGACGGACACCTGGCGAAATACGAGATGGCCGAGCGTGAAGGGCTCGCGCATCGCGGTTACGACCGACTGATGGAGATCATCGCGGCGCTGACGCAGGCGGGCCTCAAGGTCAAGGAAGTCGTCACTGCCGGGACGCCGGCCTTTCCCTGCACGCTCTCTTATTCGGCTTTTAATGGAGCAACGTTTACGCACCGCGCATCGCCGGGGACGGTGGTCTATTGTGACTGCACAAGCCTGAGCCAGTTGCCCGCTGAGTACGGCTACCGCCCGGCGGCGGTCGTCATTTCGACGGTCGTTTCACAACCGGCGGGGCGGCGCGTCACCTGTGATGCGGGCCACAAAACGGTTTCCGCCGATGCCGGCACGCCGACCTGCCGCGTGCTTGGCCGCGAAGAACTCCTGCCGGCCAAACCGAGCGAAGAACATTTACCCATCGATGTCGCTGACGGTGCGAGCCTGCCTGAGATTGGCGAGACGCTTTACCTCATGCCCATGCACATCTGCCCGACGGTGAATAATTTTGATCACGCGTTGATTGTGCGAGGCGGGCGCGTCGTCGCCGTCGAGCGCGTCACCGCCCGTGGCCGCGAACTGCCCCTCCGCCGCGAAGCGCGCTGAAGTTTCATGTATGATTTCCCGGCGTCGCTCGCCGCACTCTAGCTCACCGATTACCTGTGCGGGGGCTCCCGCACCGGCATCCGAGTTGCTCCTGATTAACCCCGGACGCTTGTGTCAGTAGCTTTCTATCACTTAAGGGGGAAAATCATGGGATTGTTTGATCAGATGTTCGGAAAGGGTGCGAAGGAAGACGACGCATCCGTCCAGCGATTCAACGAGCTGCAACAAAAGTACCAGACGGCGCTTGCGGTCATCGACCAGCAGCACGTGCAGTTGCAGAACCTTCATGTCCAGGACAATAAACTTTATCTGCGCGGCACGGCGCCCTCACAGGATGTGATTAACAAGGTGTGGGATCAAGTCAAGCTGGTCAATCCGGCGCTTGACGACATCACGCTGGAACTCACGGTCAGCCAGCCGCAAGCACAGCAAGCGGTGGCGAATGCGCCTTCGCAGTCGGCGCAGGCTGGCTCACAATCCTATACGGTAAAGGCTGGAGATACGCTGTCAAAGATCAGCCGCCAGTTCTACGGCGACGCCAACGAGTACATGCGCATCTTCTACGCCAACCGTGACAAATTGAACGATCCGAACAAGATTCAGGTCGGCCAGCAACTGGTCATCCCGCCGGACACCGACGCCTAGCGCGGTGTTCAATCGGGAGTAGCGCAATCTAACAGATTGTGCGAGACAGTGCGCAATCTAACAGATTGCGCTACAGGGCAAACGCAATTGGAGAACGGCGCGGCAATGGCCTTATGGTCGTCGCCGCGTCGCCGCGTCACGGTGTCTCCGCGTCGCGCTTTTGGCGTTAACCATCACGACGGCGCCGAGCGCCGCCAGCTCCTGGCGCAGCCGCGCCGCGTCGCCGACGACCACGACCGTCGCGTCGTCTGTGCGGACGTAGCGGCGGGCGACGCGCTGCACGTCAGCGGCGGTGACGGCTTCGATGCGCGCGCGATAATCGTTCAGATAATCCTTGCCCAGCCCGATCAGCTTCATCGTCATCAACTCGTCGGCGATGCCATTCTGTGTCGCCAGCGACAGCGAAAACAATCCTTCAAGGTAATGCTTGGCGTTCTCTAAATCTTCGGCTGAGACCTCGGCGTTTCTCAGCCGCTCGAACTCCGCGAGCATGGCGCGGATGGCCGCCGCCGTGACTTCTGTGCGCGACTGCGCAAAGCCGAAAAACGCGCCGCCGGTCTTCATCGCGCTCAAGGCGCTCGCCACGTCGTAAGCGAATCCCTGCTGCTCGCGAATGTTTTGAAAGAGCCGCGAGCCTGTGCCGTCGCCGAGGATGGCATTCGCCACTTCGAGCGCATAGTAATCCTTGTCGCCGCGCCCGACGGCCAGATTGCCGATGCGAAAATTCGCCTGCGCCGAGCCCGGACGGTCAATCAGGTAGATGCGCCGCGCCGCCGCGGGTTTTGTGGCGGCAATTACCTTGACTGGCTGGCGGGCTTGAAGCGCGCCGAGCGGTCTCGGCGCGCGCCGAGCGGCTTGACCGGCAATATGCCAGCGGCCCAGCGTCGCCTGCGCCACCACCTGCATGCGAGCGGCGTCGAAATCGCCGACGATGATGACGACCGTGTCGGCGGGCGAGTAAGCCGCCTTGTAGAACTGCTCGATGCGCGGGCGCGACAGGGCGCGCACCGCTGCGGGCGTCGGCGCGCTGAAGGCGTAAGGGTGCGCGCCGTAGACGAGCCGGTTGAAATTCTCGCGCGCCAGAAAGTCCGGCTCCTGCCGCTCGACGTCGAGCTTATCGATGCGGCTGTTCTTGTAGAGCGTGACTTCGTCGGCGAGAAACCGGGGCCGCGCCAGCGCCTCGGCAAACAGCGGCAGCAGGCGCTCGGCATTTTCGGCAATCACCACGCCGGTCAGAATCGCGTAATCGGCCCCGGCATGCGAATCCACCTGCGCGCCGAGCGATTCGACGGCGCGGGCAAAAGGTTCGCCGGCGCCTTCCGTCAACAAATCCGCCGTCGCTTCGACGAGCGTCATCTCGCTGGTCATCTCAGCGATGCGGTTACGCCAGCGAATCTTTTGCGCGACGCCGGCAGCCAGCGTGACGAGCGGCGCGCGGTGATCTTCGATCAGCAACAGCGTCAGCCCGTTATCGAGGCGGCTCTCGCGAGCGGCGGGCAGCCGCAGCGGACGCGCAGGCGAGGGCGTCGGCGGACGCTGCCGCAGGCTTTGCGTCGCGGCATCTTGCGCGAAGGCGCTCGCCGAAGCGAGCCCAAGCGCCAGCACGATGACGAGTGATAAAAATTTACGCAGACTGTTCATTGCGGTTTCGCGGGACGGATGAAGAGGACGGCTTGATTCGATTCGACAAAGAGACGGCGCGCGGCGGCGCGCACCTGCTCGGCATTGACGGCGTAATAGCGATCCAGCTCCGTGTTGATGAGCGCCGGGTCGCCGTCGAACAGGATAGATTCGGCCAGCTCCAGGGCGCGACCGAGCGCGGTTTGCAGGCCGGTGCATTCAATCGGGTTTTCGCAGGTGAAGCGGCCCAGGCGATATTGATTCTTGGCCTTGGCGAGCTCGTCTGCCGAGACGCCGTCGCGCTTGATGCGGCTGATCTCGGCTTCGATGATGGCCTGCACCGCATCGCTTTTGACTTCGGCCTTGTGAACGACGAAGACGGCGAGCTGGCCCGGCCCGCGCCGCTCTTCGAGGGTGCCGCGGACTTCGAGCGCGGCGGCGGCTTTCTTGACCAGCGCTTGATAAAGCCGCGAGCTGTCGCCGTCAAAGAGGATGGCTTTCAACAGCGCGATTGCATAAAAGTCCGGCTCGCGGCGGTCGGGCGTCTTCCAGGCAAGGGCCACGGCAGGCGTGTCGGCCTGCGGATCATCAACGATTTTTTTGTGCACGACGACGCCGGCAGGCTCGGACACGTTAACCGGCGGTGGCGCGGCGCGGCGCGGGATGCCGGCGAAGTATTTACGCACCAGGGCTTCGGTCTGCGCCGTGTCAATGTCGCCGGCGATGGCCAGCACGGCATTGTTCGGCGCGTAGTAGGTGTCGAAAAACTGCTGCACGTCGCCGATGCCCGCGGCGTCGAGGTCAGCCATCGAGCCCATGGTCGAATGCGCGTTCGCCCAGTTGTGAAAGACCATCTCGTCCATCTGCTCAAGCGCCGGAGCATACGCCTGGTTGTCGTAACTCAAGCGCTTCTCTTCCTTGACCGCTTCTTTCTGATTTTGCAGATTGGCCGGCGTGATCTTCAACGAGCGCATGCGGTCGCTTTCGAGCCACAGTGCCAACTCAAGCTGATTCGACGGCAGAAACTCGAAGTAGTTGGTGAAATCGACGTGCGTCGAGCCGTTCAGGTAACCGCCATTACTTTCGACGTACTTGAAATGCTCGCCCTTGCCGACGTTTTGTGAGCCTTGAAACATCATGTGCTCGAACAGGTGAGCGAAGCCTGTGCGGCCGCGGACTTCGTTGCGCGAGCCGACATCGTAATAGACGGCGACGGCGACGACCGGCGCGGCGGTGTCTACGGACATCACGACGCGCAGGCCGTTGTCGAGGTGAAACTCGGTGTACGAGACGCGGAAGGATTGCGCTTGCGACACGGGCAAGCCGGCGCACAAGGTGAGCGCGACCAGCAGCGTGGCGAGTGTTTTTCTCATGCGAAGGATAAGTCTAAGCGGCGGGCTAATGATTTTCAAACCGGCGGCAAGGCCAGCGGCAACAAGCCTATATTAAACACGGAGGCACAGAGACAAGGAAACACGCAGACACAGAGGCACAGAGGAAGCACGGAGCTTTCTCCGTGTCTCCGTGCCTCTGTGCCTCCGTGTTTTTATTCCGCCCGCGGGTTCGGGCGCTTCACGCCTTCAGCTTCTTCTTCGCTTCCGGGTAAGCTAGGGCGCGCTCTAACGTCACCTGACTGAACTCGGTGATCTCTTTGTAAAGCTTCTGCGCTTCGGCGGTGTTGCCGGCTTTTTCATAAGCGCGCGCCAGCAGCAGCTTGTGGAACGGGTCGGTCATGTCTTGCTGCTTCAGGTGCTCCAGGGCCTCGTCGGTTTTACCGGCTTCGAGCTTCAGATAGCCGGCGATGTAATGATACGACGGCCAGAACTGCTTGCCGTCTTCGCCGCCCTGCTCGATCATCTGCTTGATCAGCTCGGCTTCTTTCCAGGCTTCGTCGGCGCGGCCCAGCTTGGCCAGCGCGCGGCCCTTGCCGTGATGCAGGCGACCGAGCCAGATCTTCTTTTGCAAATCATCAATTGAGCTGCCGGGCACCGTGGCGTAGCCTTTCTCGTAATACTTCAGCGCCTCGTTGGCGTCGCCGTATTCGAGGTGCAGGCGGGCGATGGAATTCCAGATGAAGACCGACGGAAAGACCTTCTCCTGGCCGGTCTTGATGTACTCGTTGCCATAGGCTTCGAGCGTCTTGACCGCTTCCTTGAAGTTGCCTTCGTAGACGTAGAGGTAGGCCATGCCGTAATTCGGGCCGAAGGGCGCGGTGTTGGGGGCTTTCTTTGCAAGCGATGCCTTGAACAGCTCGCGGGCTTTGCCGTAGTCGCCTTTCAGCAGGGCGAGGTTGCCCAGAAAGGTGTAAACGCGCGGCGTGCTGCCGTCGAGCTGGGCGGCGCGCTCGAAGGCGACGCGGGCGTCGTCGAGCTTGCCCATGCCTGTGTAGACCTGGCCGAGCAGCATCTGCACCATGCGCTCTTCGGGGTACTGCTTGGCGAGGTCAAGGAAGATCGGCACCGAGTCGGCGAACTTCGGCGAGCGCGCAATCAGCACGGCTTCGATGTAACGGCGCTCGGCTTCCGAGGCGCTCTTGGCCAGCTCGACGGCCTTATCAAGGCTCGGCTTGCCTTCCTGCGGTGTGGCGGCAGTGGTGCCCAGCAGGTAATAGCCGAAGGCGAAATTCGGGTCGGCTTCGACGGCCTTGCGGGCGATGGCGTTCATGTCGGGGCCGCCCTGGAAGGTCTCGATCTTGTAGACGATCTGCGCGACGGCCTCGCGGGCTTCTTTCGATTGGGTGGTGAACTCAAAGCGCTTGCCATTGGTCTTGCCGGCCGCAAAGGCGCCGGCGGCAAGCGCGCCGGTTAGCGACAGGCAGACGGCGGTGCGGAAGAGAAACTGGCTGATCTTCATCTCTTGCTCCTTGTGGATTAGTCTTGAACTTCGCGCAATCGGGGCACCGCGAGCGCGATTACCTTAGTGTGGCTTGAGTGCTGACACTTCGATCAACGAGGCGGCGGCGGGAGAGGTTTCGCGAGCGTTGTAACAAGTTGTAAACGGTGTGAAAAAGATGTGATAAGCCGTGAAAAGGTCAGCGTGATTCAAACGTTTTTACCGCAGAGGGCGCAGAGGAACGCGGAGGAGGCAGCTCATTCTCCGCGTTCCTCTGCGCCCTCTGCGGTAATCAAGCAATGACGCCGAGGCGGCGACCGACTTTCTGAAACGCCGCAAGCGCGCGGTCTAAGTCATCGCGCGTGTGGGCGGCGGAAATCTGCGACCGCAAGCGCGCCTCGCCCTTCGGCACCACGGGATACCACAGGCCCTTGATGTAAACGCCTTCGCCGAGCAGCTCGCGGCTCATGTCCTGAGCCACTGCCGCTTCGCCCAGCATCACCGGCACAATGGGGTGCCGGCCTTCGATGATCGTAAAGCCGAGATTGACGATCTCGCGGCGGAAGTATTCGGTATTCTCGTGCAAGGCATTCACAATCGAGGGATCGTTTTCAACCAGATTCAAGGCTTCGATGGAACCGGCAACCACGGACGGCGGCATGGTGTTCGAGAAAGTGTAAGGCCGCGACTTCTGGCGCAGGAACTCGATGAGCGGCGCGCGCCCCGCGATGAAGCCGCCCGATGCGCCGCCCAATGCTTTGCCGAAGGTGCCGGTGATGATGTCAATCTCGCCATAGACGCCAAGCTCTTCGGGCGTGCCGCGCCCGGTGCGACCGAGCGCGCCGGTCGCGTGCGACTCGTCAACAAACAGCAGCGCGTTATTCTCGCGGGCAATCTCGACCAGATCGGCAAGCGGCGCCAGCAACCCTTCCATTGAAAAGACGCCGTCGGTGGCGATGATCTTGATGCGGTAATTCTTGTCGCGGTCTTCGGCCAACATCTCGCGCAGGTGGTCGAGGTCGCGGCTGCGATAGAGGCGCGACACGGTCGGCTTGGCGATCTGCCGGCACAAGCGCACGCCGTCAATGATGCTGGCGTGGTTGAGCATGTCGCTGTAGATAACGTCCTGATAATTCGACTCGCCAAAGTCGTTGGCCAAGAGCGCCGCGAAGAAGGCTTCGTTGGCGGCAAAGCATGACGAGTGCAGGATGGCCGCTTCGCAGCCGACAAAGCGCGCGATGCGCCGCTCTAATTCAAGGTGAATCGGTTCGGTGCCGCAGAGGAAGCGCACGCTCGCCAACCCGTAGCCCCATTCATCGAGGCCGCGATGCGCCGCCTCTTTGACGCGCGGGTGATTCGACAGGCCGAGATAATTGTTTGACGCGAGCATGACGACGCGCTGATGATCAACTGTCACCGTGCCGCCCTGCTCGCTTTCCAGCGGCACTTCGTACTTGAACGTCTTGGCTTCTTTGATCTGATCGAGTTCGCGGGTGAGCGTCGAATAAAGTTCGTTGGGATTCATGGCATGCTCCTGATGGTCTCAAGATGGCGTATCATTACGGCTCCGATAAGAAATGTGACGGAGCGATTCTCTAGCTTACCCGCGCCGGCGGGCTTGTTCAAATGCGCATGCACTTGTATTCAGGCAGCGCGAGTTATGGAATAATATCCGGCATCGCCGTCATACAAACATGAGCCAGGAATGAACCATGAAACTCGTCTCACTCAACGTTGGGTTGCCGCGCGAAATCGTTTACAAAGGCCGCTCGATTATCACCGGAATTTTCAAGGCGCCGGTTGACGGCCGAGTCCGGGCGCGGCGATTGAATCTCGACGGCGACCGGCAGGCCGATCTCACCGTGCATGGCGGCGCTGAAAAAGCCGTCTACGTTTACCCGGCGGAGCATTACGCTTACTGGCGCGACGAGCTGTCGGATATGCAAATTGACTACAGCATGTTCGGCGAGAACTTCACCAGCATGGGCCTGCTCGAAGACGAGGTGCAGATCGGCGACCGCTACTGCATCGGCTCAACGACGTTCCAGGTGACGCAACCGCGCATGCCGTGTTACAAGCTGGCGGCGAAGTTCGGGCGCGACGACATCCTTAGACGCTTTCTGAAAAGTCTTCGCACCGGCTTTTACTTCTCGGTTATCGAAGAAGGCGAGGTCGGCGCGGGTGACGCGATTGAACAAGTCAGCCGGGTCGCGGCGGGCGTGACCGTCAGCGACGTCACACGGCTCTATGTCGGCAAGGGCAAAGATCAAGCCTTGCTGCGCCGCGCCGTGCAGGTCGAAGCGCTGCCGGCAAGCTGGCGCGATTATTTTCTCGACCAGATACGCTGATCAACTATAGGAGGCAGTCCGCATGGCGACAACATACGACGCGATCATCATCGGCACAGGACAGGCGGGGCCGTCGCTAGCGGCGCGGCTGGCGGGCGCAGGCTGGCGCGTCGCCGTGGCCGAGCGCAAACGCTTTGGCGGCACTTGCGTCAACAACGGCTGCATCCCGACCAAGACGCTGATCGCCAGCGCCCGCACCGCTTATGTGGCGCGCCGCGCCGGCGATTACGGCGTCATGATCGACGACGGAATCAAAGTTGACATGCAACGCGTCAAAGCGCGCAAAGACGAAATCGTGCGGCGCTCGAACACCGGCGTCGAACAATTGATGCGCACGACCGAAGGCATCACCGTCTACGAAAACTACGCGCGCTTTGAATCGGCCCGCACGGTGCGCGTCGGCGATGATCTGCTCGAAGCCGATCACATCTTCATCAACGTCGGGGGCCGCGCTTACGCGCCGCCGATGCCCGGCCTCAGTGAAGTAAGCTCGCTGAACAACTCCAGCATGATGGAAGTCGATTTTCTGCCCGAGCACCTTGTGATTGTCGGCGGCAGCTACATCGGCCTGGAGTTCGGGCAGATGTACCGGCGCTTCGGCAGCCGCGTCACCATCATCGAGAAGATGCCGCGCTTGATTGCGCGCGAAGACGAAGACATTTCGGGCGCCATCAAAACGATTCTCGAAGACGAAGGCATAGACATTCGCCTGAACGCCAACTGCATCGGGGTTGCGCCCGACGCGCAAGGCGTCGCCGTCAACATCGATTGCGACCGCCCGGAGAAACAGGTCGTCGGCTCGCACCTGCTCTTAGCCGTGGGCCGCGTGCCGAACACCGATGATTTGGGATTGGACAACGCCGGCATCGAAACCGACAAGCGCGGTTATATCAAAGTAGACGATCAGCTACGCACTAACGTCGCGGGGGTTTATGCGCTCGGCGATTGCAACGGCAAAGGGGCGTTCACGCACACGGCTTATAACGATTATGAGATCGTCGCGGCGAACCTGCTCGACAACGACCCGCGTCGCGTTTCGGATCGCATCACGGCTTACGCGCTGTATATTGATCCGCCGCTCGGGCGTTGCGGCATGACGGAAAGCGAAGTGCGGCAGTCGGGCAGGAAAGCCTTGATCGGCAAGCGCGAGATGGCGCGCGTCGGTCGCGCCGTTGAGAAGGGCGAAACCGCAGGCTTTATGAAGGTCGTCGTTGACGCCGAGAGCAAAGCGATACTCGGCGCGTCGTTGTTAGGCATCGAGTGCGACGAGATCATTCACATCCTGCTCGACGTGATGTATGCCGGTGCGCCCTACACGGTCATCCAACGCGCTATGCACATTCACCCGACCGTCGCGGAGTTACTCCCAACCCTGCTCGGCGAGCTAAAGCCGCTTGAGTGACGTTATCACTCGCCGTTGGGCGCGAGCAGCAGTTTGACGGCCTGGTGCGAGCGCACCATGTCGAAGCCGCGCTCGAAGTCGGCAAGCGGCACCATCTCGCGGGTGATGATCTTTTCGAGGCGGGCTTTCAGTTGCGACTTTTCCGAGGCCAGCAGATCAAGCATGGCGTACCAGGTCTCGAACATGCGCCGCCCGAAGATGCCTTTGATCGTCACGCCTTTCCAGACGGCGTACTTGCCGAAATCGAACGAGCGCAGCGGGCGCGCCGGAATCCCTAAGAGCAAAATCTGCCCGCCGTTTTTCACCAGCCCGCCGGCATCGTTATAAGCCGACTCGGCGCCGCTCATCTCCAGAATCACGTCAATGCCGCCGCCGTGCTCGCTGTGGGCGCGCTCGAACAACTGCGGGCGTTGGCCGGGCGCGGCCTCTTCGTTGGTGTCGAAGCAGAAATCGGCGCCAAGCTCGCGCGCCAGCTCGAAGCGGCTGGCGAGCAGTTGCGGGCCGAAGTGACCTCGCGGGTTTGAATAATCGGTGACGTAGATGCGTGTCGCGCCCAGCGTGCGCGCTACGGCGGTCGCCATCAAGCCCTGCGCGCCACAGCCGAGGATCGCTACCGACTTGCCTTCGATGTCGCCTTCCATGACGGTGTGAACGGCATTGCCGAGCGCATCGAGAAAGGCGCCGAAACGCGGCGGGATGACGGCGCGCCCGCCGAAGGCTTCGAGGTTGATGACGTTCTCGCACGGCACGACGACGTATTGCGCAAACGCGCCGTCCAGGTGCAGCCCCTTGACGCGAATGTTCATGCAGATGTGGCGCTGGCCGGTGCGGCACTGCTGGCAGTGGCCGCAGGCGATGTGCATTTCGCTGGTGACGTAATCGCCGACGCCGACCAGCCCCGGATCAACGTCTTCGCCCAGCTCGACGACCTCGCCGCAGAACTCGTGGCCGATGATAATCGGCTGATAGCCGGCGACGTCGCCGCCGTTATAGGCCAGCATCTCGTCGCGCATTCCCTGCCGCGAAGTGATCTGATAGATGCTCTGGTCCGTGCCGCAGATGGAGGCGGCTTCGACGCGAATCTTGACGTCGCGGTGGCCGACGCGAGGCTCGGGCGCGTCGCTGACGTACTGCAACCCATCTTCGGTGAGTGACGGTTTCTTAAGTGCTTGCATTGATGTCTCCTGTCGGTTTTGATTATAAGCCCGGCGACCGCCGCGCGCATTACGAAAGCCGCGTTATGCGCTGATAATCTCGGAGGCGGCGCGGCGCAAGCGATCCATCACCGCCGCGCCCGCGCCCGCGTCGCTGATGCCCTCGACAATGACAACGCCGGCGCCGCGCGCGTCCATCTCGCGCAACGCCGCATAGATGTTGCCGGCGTAATCCGCGGCCTCGGCCCGCAAGCTCACCGCCTGAAAATTCGCGGCCTCAATCGCCAACGCGGTGTGGCCGATGAAGCCGACGGTTGCGCTTTTGAGATGGGCTTTACAAATCGCTTCGAGCGACGCCGTCGCGCCCGGCTCGACCAGCACGACGCGGGCGCGCGGGCTGTAGTGGCGATAGCGCGTGCCCGGCGAGCGCTGCAACTCGGCGGGCGCGGCAGCGTGAGTGACCGCTCCTGTGACCGCGGCGACCTGCTCTTCGGTAACCCAGCCGGGCCGCAACACCATTGGTACGTCGCCGGTCATGTCGAGCACGGTGGATTCGATGCCGATGGCGGTTGCGCCGCCGTCGAGAATCATCTCGATGCGCCCGCCGAGATCGGCAAGCACATGCGCGGCGCTCGTCGGGCTTGGGCGTCCCGAACGGTTGGCACTCGGCGCGGCAATCGGCGTGTTCGCTGTTCGTATCAAGCTCAAAGCGATGCCGTTGAAAGGCATTCGTACGGCGACGGTCAGCAACCCTGCTGAGACTGAAGCAGGAACATCGGCCTTCCGCTTCAGCACCAGGGTCAGCGGGCCGGGCCAGTATTTTTCGATCAAGCTTTCGGCCTGCTCGCCGACCTCGGCGGCGACACGGTCGAGCATCCGGCGGTCGCTGACATGGACGATGAGCGGGTTATCGGCGGGCCGGCCTTTCGCCGCAAAGATGCGCCCGACCGCCGGCTCGCTCATGGCGTCCGCGCCCAGGCCATAAACGGTTTCCGTGGGAAATGCGACCAGACCGCCCTCGCGAATGATGGCGGCGGCCTGCTCAATGAGCTGTGCTTCGGGATGTTCGCGATTGATCTGGATGACTTGCGTCATGGGTATTGGGTGTCAGGTGTTGGCTGTCAGGCGTCGGGTGCCGGGTGAAGTTTCATGCCCGTCTTTCATACCCGACGCCTGACAGCCAACACCTGGCCCCTAGTATTCAAAGCTGGATTCCGACTTGATGCGGGCGGCGAACTCCGCGAGCGGCACTGCGCCTTCGTCGCCTTTCTCGCGTGAGCGCACGGCGACCGCGCCGGCTTCGGCTTCCTTGGCACCGACGACCAGCATGTAAGGCACCTTCTCTAGCTGCGCGTCACGAATCTTGGCACCGATTTTGTCGTCGCGCACGTCAAGCTCGACGCGCAGGTCTTCTTCCATCAAGCACTCGTAGACCTGCTGCGCGTAATCGGCAGTCTTCTCCGAAATCGATAGCACCTTCGCCTGCACCGGCGCGAACCAGACCGGAAAGGCGCCGGCGTAGTGCTCGATCAGGATGGCGATGAAGCGCTCGTACGAGCCGTAGATCGCCCGGTGAATCACGACCGGACGCGACTCGGCGTTGTGCTCGTTGACATAGGTCAGGTCGAAGTTCGACGGCTGTTGAAAGTCGAGCTGAATCGTTCCCAGCTGATGCTCGCGCTTGAGCGAGTCCATCACCAGTTGATCGATCTTCGGCCCATAAAACGCCGCGTCGCCCGGAGCGATGCTGTATTCCAGCTTGCTCTGCTCAAGCATGTCGCGCAGCATCGCTTCGGCTTTGTCCCACACCGCCACGTCGCCCATGAACTTTTCCGGGTTGCGCGTCGACAGCACGAAGCGGAACGGCATGTCGAACGCTTTATAGACGCGCGCCACCAGGTTCAACAGGCGGTTCACCTCATCGCCGATCTGCGCTTCGGTGACGAAGATGTGCGCGTCGTCCTGCTGGAACTGGCGCACACGGGTCAGCCCCGAAAGCGCCCCGGCGCGCTCGTTGCGGTGCAGCACGCTCTGCTCGGCCAGCCGCAAGGGCAGCTCGCGATAGCTGCGCCGCTTGGCGCCAAAGATCAGCATGGCTTCGGGGCAGTTCATCGGCTTGAGCGCGAACTCGGCATTCTCTTTGTGCGCCGCCTTCGCCTCTTCATCGTCAACGATGAACATATCGTCTTTGTAGTGCTGCCAGTGTCCCGAAGTCTTGAACAACTGCTCGTTGGCAAGCAAGGGCGCTTTGACTTCGACGTAGCCGTTGTGGCGCAGCAGCCGCCGCATCTTCTCCTGCAAAGTGTTATAGACTACAGTTCCTTTAGGCAGCCAGAAGGTCGCGCCCGGCGCCCACTCGTGCAGCATGAACAGCTCTAGCTCGCGGCCCAGACGCCGATGATCGCGCCGCCGGGCTTCTTCGAGATTGTGCAGATGCTCTTCAAGCTCGTCTTTCGTCGGCCAGACCGTGCCATAGATGCGCTGGAGCATCGGGTTCTTTTCGTTGCCGCGCCAGTAAGCGCCGGCGACCGAGGTGAGCTTGAAGTGTTTGCACTCGCCGGTGCGGCGGACGTGCGGCCCGGCGCAGAGATCTGTGAACTCGCCGATACTGTAGATGGATACGGTTTCCGACGGGATGCCCTTGATCAGCTCAAGCTTGAATTCCTGGTGGTGCGCGCCGAAGAAGTCGAGCGCCCGCGGCTTGTCCCAGTTGGCGCGCTGAAACTCGCGATTCTCTTTGACAATCTGCTTCATGCGCCGCTCGACCTCTTCGAGGTCTTCCGGCGTCAGCGCCCGCGACAATTGCATATCATAATAGAAGCCGTTTTTGATCGGCGGGCCAATGCCGAACTTCGCTTCGGGAAAGACCTGCTGCACGGCGGCGGCCATGATGTGCGAAGTCGAATGGCGCAAACAGTGTAATTTGTACTCCCGCTCGGAGCCGAAGTCTGCCGCGCCGAGCGCAAAATCCTGATCGCTTTGAAAATCTTCCCCCATCGTCGCTCTCCTCTTCCAAGTGACGAGTGAGGAGTGAGGAGTGATGAGTTGCGGTGGCGGTGATTCACACCTTTCCGCCAGCTTATTACTCATCACTCATCACTCATCACTCATCATTTATCCTACACGACCGCTGCCGTCGCGGAAAGCCACGCGGCAGAACAATTGAATGGCGCAAAGCCTGTATGGATGCTACAATCTGGCATCTGCCGAACCTGATGTGGTGCCTGTAAGGAGATGCGTAAGCAAGGCATAGAATCGAGGCGGCAAGTTGCCGGACGCGTTCGCGAGCCTTTTTTCCCTCCCCCTTTTTCGCCGGCATCACTAGTAATGCAACACAAGCCATCGTGGCCGGCTCCTTGATATCAGCGGTCGCTGACCCATATTCGTTAAGAGTATGACGTCCGTATGAGACGCAAACTGGAACAGAAGAACATGGCGGGTGAGGCGGAAGACCTGTTTGCCATTGTCTTCAAGGCGACGCCACACCCGCACGCCATCATCACGCTTAAGGAAGGGCGGCTGCTGGAGGTGAATGACGCCTTCCTTGAGACTGCCGGTTACAGGCGCGACGAGTTGATTAACCAGGCGGTTGCGGAAGTGCTGTGGCGCTCGGCCACAGAGCGCCGCGAGGCCGCCCGCTGCCTGCGCGCCGGCCATGCGGTGACCGGCCAGAAAGTCGCTCTTTACACCAAGTCAGGCGAAGCCCTGGCCATGCGGTTCGTAGCGGTGCCGGTCGAGTTCCACGCTGAGCGTTGCGTGCTGTTCACCGCTGTCGCCCCCGCCGAAGGCCGGCGCGACGAGCCCGTGCCCGGCAACCTGCTGGCTCGCGAAAAAGCGGCGCGCCTCGAAGCCGAACACATCAACCAGCTCTATGCCCGGCTGTTCGGGCGCGAGCAACTGGCGCGCGCCGAGGCCGAGGCGGCGCACCACGAATGGCAGACAACCTTTGACGCCATGGCCGATCAGATCCTGCTGATTGACCGCGACGATCAACTGGTGCGCGCCAACCGCGCGTTTTACGAGGCCAACGGGTTAACACCGGAACAGGTCATCGGTCGCCCGGTCAGCGCCATCATCCACGAGGCTCGCGGCACGGTCCCCGCCGACGCCTGTCCAATTTGTAATCTGCGACACAAGAAGGAACGCGCCTTCATCGAGCTGCCTGCCGGCATCATTGCGGCCTACCCGGTCGCCGTCAGCCTTGATCCGATCAACGACGAGGCCGGCAACCTCATTGGACTCGTGCAGATCATCCGCGACCTGACAGAGCTCTACCGCGCCCGCGAAGAGGCCGAGCGCGAGCGCGCCAGCCTCAACGCCACCATCGAGCAGATGGTCGAAGGCTTCATGATCTTTGACGCCCAGGCCAACTTGATCCGCGCCAATTGCCGCGCCCGCGCCCTGCTCGGACTGCCCGCCAACCCGCCCCACACGGCCACGGATTATGCGCCGGTCGAGCATTTCACAGATGACCGTGGCATCAAGATCGCGATTGAAAATCTGCCCGTGGAGACGGCACTGCGCGAACAGCGCGTCGTCGAAGCGCGCCTCTGGTTCAGGCGTTTTGATGATCAGCGCATCTTTCTGGCGGTTGACGCCTCGCCGCTCTTTAATCAGCAGAATCAGCTGGTGGGCGCCATCGCCTTGCTGCGCGACGTTACGGAACAGCAGCGCGAACAGGAGCGCGCCTTACAAGCCGATAAGCTGCGGGCGCTCGGGCAACTGGCATCGGGCGTCGCCCACAACTTCAACAACGCCCTGGCCGCCGTGCTCGGTTACACACAGCTCTCTCTCCCCAAGGTCAAAGGCACCGAAGTCGAAAACCACCTGCGCGTCGTCGAGCAGTCGGCCAAAGACGCGGCGCGCATGGTCGAGCGCATCCAGAACTTCGCGCGCGGCGGCTCGGGCGCCGACAACTTTCTGCCGCTCTGCGTCGGCGACATCGTGCAGGACGCCATTGACATCACGCGCCCGCGCTGGCGGCACGACGCCGAGGCGCGCGGCGTCAAGTACGATGTGCAGCTCGACTGGCAGGCGGACGACGCCGTTCTGATTAATGGCGAGCCGTCGGAGCTGCGCGAAGTCTTCGTCAACATCATCTTCAACGCCCTCGACGCCATGCCGGAGGGCGGGCGGCTGGTGGTGCGCGCCACGGCGGACGACCGCTACCTGATCTTGAGCTTTGCCGATACCGGCGGCGGCATGTCGGAAGAGGTCAAGCAGCGCATCTTCGAGCCGTTCTTTACCACCAAGGGGGTGTCGGGCCTGGGGATGGGACTGAGCGAAACCTATCGCATCGTCGAGCGCCACGGCGGGCGCATTGATGTCGAAAGCCAGCCGCGACGCGGCGCCGCCTTCACCATCCTGCTGCCGATTGCGCGACTGCCGAAGTATGAAACCATCAGCGCGCTGACCGATGCGGCGGTGCGCAGCCTTGAGGTGCTGGTGATTGACGACGAGGAACCGGTCGGCACCGTGCTGGCCGCGCTGCTGACCGACATGGGCCATCGTGTGACCGTCACGGCGAGCGCCGAAGCCGGCCTGCGACAGGCCGAGCAGCGTACCTTTGATATTGTCTTCACAGACCTGGCGATGCCGAAACAAGACGGCATCGCCGCAGCCACCGCCATCAAAGCGCGCCAGCCGCAGACCCGTATCGTGCTGATGAGCGGCTATGGCTCGGAGCGCGCCAGCGAGCGCGCCGCGGAGACCGACTGTATTGACGCCACGCTCAGCAAGCCCTTCCGCGTCTTCGAGCTTCAAGCCGCCCTGCGCTCGCTGTTGTCTTAATCACGCAACGCGGCGATCAAGTCGGCAAAGTCTGCTGGCAAGGGCGCGACAAATTCCTGCCACTCACCGCTCACCGGATGATGAAAGGCCAGCCGCCATGCGTGCAGGCACAATCGCGGCGCGTCGCCGCGTCCCTCTTCCGCGTCGCCATAAATCTCATCGCCGATGATCGGATGGCCAACGTAGGCCGCGTGAATACGCAACTGATTGGTGCGGCCCGTGACCGGCTCTAGCTCTAAAAGAGTCGCTTCCGCGAACCGCTCGCGCACAGTGAAGTTGGTTACCGAAGGCTTGCCGCCGTCGCTTACCCACCAGTGCGGCTGCTGCTCGTCGCGGCGCTCAATCGGCGCTTGCCATTGCCCGGCATCAGCGGTGACCGCACCGGCGACGAGCGCCAGGTAACGCTTGTCAATCAGGCGGCGGTTGAAGTGGCGCGACAACTGGCTGAGCGCGCGTTGCGTTTTGGCGACGACCATCACCCCCGAGGTTGCGCGATCAAGGCGGTGGACCAAGCCGGGCCGCATCAACGCGTGCGCTTCGCCATGCGTCGGCGTCGCGAGCGTGGCCGCCGCGTCGTAGTAGTCGCGGTTGAGATGATAGGCGAGGGCGTTGGCGAGGGTGCCGCGCTTGGTGCCTTTGTTCGGATGGACGAGCAAGCCTGCCGGCTTGACGACGACGATGATCTGCTCGTCTTCGTAGAGGATGTCGAGCGGCGTCGGCTCCGGCTCCATCGCCGTCGGCGGCGCATCGTCGAGCGTAATCTTGACCACATCGCCCGCCAATAGCCGCCAACCGGGTGGCATCCGTTCGTCATTGATTTGACAGACGCCCGCCTTGATCAGGTTCTGCAAGCGCATGCGCGATAGGCCGCCGAAGCGCGAGGCGAGAAATTCATCGAGCCGTCGCCCCGTATCTTCGGCGGCAATCTGAAAGTGAAATGACTGACTCATCGCGCTACGCACGAAAGAGACGCGGCGACGCGGCGACACGGTGAAGGAACAACATCAAGCCTTGTTGCCAGGTTTCCCGTCGCCGCGTCGCCGCGTCGCCGCGTCGTTCCTACTGGCCCGGCACGAGCAGGATCACCGTGCCGTCTTCATGGATGAAACGAATTAGCACGCCGTTGATTTCACTCGGCGCTCGCCCGTCGCTCAGCCGCCCGCGTTGCAGGAATATCTTGCCGTCCTTCTTGATCTTCTTCGGCTTGTTGAAGGTCAGGCAGGTGCCTGTGCTTGGGTCGAACGCCTCGATGCGATCACCATCCTCAAAGCCGCTGCCCGACAAGCGCACGTTGTCATCAATGGTCACCGAATCAATGACCGGGAATCCGGCGATGCTCTGCGCCTGCTCGGGCGGCACGCTCACCAGTACCACGGCGTTATCCGGCTGGCCACAGGCGACCACCGCGAGGCGGTTCGACAGCGGCGGCGGCGGCATCGGCAAGTTGATGGTCGAATCAACGCCAGTGGCGACGCCGCGCGGCCTGACGCACATCTTCAAACCGTCGAGCGGCACCGACACGACTTGATCGATGCGCGTGTCGAGCAGTCCGATGACGCCAGCGCCATCGTCTGTGAAGATCAGCGGGTGATTGGTAGTGCCGCTCGCCGCAATGCCGAACGGCCCGCCGCCGCCGCCGCCCGCTCCCGGCGTCGTCCCCGTCGCGCTGTCACGCACGAGCGGCGCGGTCGGCGCGGCAATCCCCGAAGCGCCGGCGCTGCCCGCCGCTGTGCCGCGCGTCTGATCGTCGAGCATGGCGCGCAGGAATTGATCGTTGCAGGTGTCGAATTCGACAATCGCGCCGTTGGGGAAAACGTTGCCGGCGCTGCCCCAGTAGGTCACATAGAGGTTGCCATTGCTCGCCGCAATGGCGCCGCGCCAGGGATTGGTCAGAGGCACGTTGACGCTGGCCATGCCGAACGACTGCGGCACCGGCGCGCTCGGCGCGGGGATGTCTTTGAGCTTGTGGTCGGTCTTCGGATCGATGACCGAGATCGTGCCATCGCCAAAATTGGTGACGTAGAGCTTCGCGCCGCCCAGCCCCACCGTGACGCTCGACGGATCGAGGCCGACAGGAATTTCGGCGATCTTCGTATTGGTGGCGGTATCGATAACGTCTACGCGGTTGGCCCCGCCGCATGGCACGTAGAGCTTGGTCTTGCCCGCCGCCGTGGCAATCGCCGGGTAGCGCGGCCCTTTGCCGACGTTGATCGTCACCGCCGGCGTGAAGCTGTTGCCCGGCCCCTGGTTCAGGACGACGACGCGCCCCTGGCCGACGTTCGCATAATCAATCGGAAATTCTTTTGACGGGATGGTGTTCGATCCGAACAGCGTCACATAAGCTTTGACCGCCGCCGCCGCGCCCTGGCCGATTGAAACCGGCCCGACGACGCCGAACGGCCCATCACTGTTGCCGCCCGGCCCATCGCCGAGCGCCACGTTGGTGAAGGTGTGGTTGACTGGCGTAATCACCGTCAGGTTGTCCGAAACATAATTCGTAACCAGCGCGAAGCCGTTGCCGATGCTGACGTCCCAGGGCTCGACCGCCGCCGGGTCTTTGATCGTCGTGATGTTGAGGGCGTCGACCGCGCCGGTTTCAATCGTCGCGCGAATGAAGAAGCTGCCCGGCCGATTGCATTGGCCCTGCCCGGAAAACGGCACATCAATGAGGCTGACCCAGTGCTGCCCGCCGTCCTGGCTGATGTAGGAGGCTGAGCCGGGCGGCGACGATTTGCCCGGCGTGTCATAGACCGCGGGGAAGCCTGCGATCTTAAACTCATCGATGACGGCGATGACGAAGCTGCCGCTGGTGATCGTCAGCGGCACGGCGAGGTTGAAGGTCAAGACCTTCTCTCTGCCGCGCGCCCGCGCCAGAAAGGTCGCCGCCGGCGTCTGCCCATCGGCGGGGCCATCGCTTTCCGGGTCAACATAAATCGCGATGCGGTAGAGCTGATCGGGAAGGACTTCCTGGCCGGTCGGGCCTAGCCGGTTCAAGCCGATGGTGACGACGCGCAGGGTCGCCGGGTAGCTTGAAGGCGTCAGCTTGTTAGCCCAGCTAAACTGCACCTGGCCGCGCGGCGTTTGCGGCGAATCGGCGAGGCCGAAGGCGCAAGCGAGCGACGCGCTATCCGACGAAGCGTTATCGATGGAAAGCTCGGTCAGCGCCGTCGGGCTGACATCCTGCGCGGCGACCGTGATGGAAGGATTCGGCAAGTAAGACGTGAACAGAAGGAAGGTCAGAGCCGTTGCCAGGCCAAGGACAAGGGCGAAACGTGATTGATTTGTCATAACCTCTCACCTCACATCAGAGCGCGCAGCTCCGATGAGTTGGCAGCCGATGCGGCGGGCGGATCGTGACGATGATCCAGCAATCTCGAACGACGAGCATCGGACGGTGGGCCAGTTGCTCGGTTGCCAAGTTAAGAGTCCACGGGTACGGGGTCCCTGTGCGAATGAATTGATCGAACGGGCACAAACATTGTAAAGCATGAGCCGATAATTAGAAATTGCATATGGTGTGCCACGGGCGAGAGCGCGGGCGACAGCCCCAACAGGCCGTTTTTGTGGCCGCCGGGATAGGTATCAGTTAACCACTGGGAAGAGACTTTCCAGGTCGTCGGCAAAAAAGTAGCGGCGCTGGCAATTCGGTAATCACCAGAGCGGTTCTTGATTGGGTTTAACGGAAAGAGGCGCGGGCGGCTTGTTTATCATCCTGACCTGGGCGGCGTAGCCTTCGCCAACGCTGCGCCGCCTTTTGTTACTCATGGGGCTCTGGATTTTCAGTTGCGGTATTGATCCCCCAAAGAAGTAGACATCCTACATACCGGGGTGTAGAATGCCTACTTATTGGAGGGCCTTATGAAACGTCGTCACCAGAATCGCATCGAGGTGCTGCAAGGCACACTCGACCTGATCATCTTGCAGACCTTGCAGTGGGGGCCGCAGCACGGCTACGACATCAGCCGCGCCATCCGCGTCAACTCCGGCGAGGTCTTGCAGGTCGAC